>DASYHR010001151.1:0-3922 GCA_035998385.1 Dyadobacter sp.
ATCTCTGAATGCGGCAAAACCGTCCGTATGATCAATGATAAAGTCATCATCAATATAATTTTCTTCAATGAGCAGTCTTCCGATTGCATTGTTGAGAACGATATCTGTTCCCGGGTTGATCGCCAGATGTAAGTCAGAGGAGCGAGCTGAATCTGTACGGCGCGGATCTACACAAATCAACTTGACATTTGGATTGGCAGCTTTATGGGCTTCAATTCGCCTCCATAGTATCGGATGACACCAGGCCGGATTGGCTCCGGTGATAAAGAATACATCTGCTTCTTCAATATCATCGTAACAAACCGGCACACTATCTTCTCCCAGAGCAAGTTTGTAACCTACCACTGCCGAACTCATACAAAGCCGCGAATTGGTGTCAATATTGTTAGAGCCTATAAATCCTTTGATCAGCTTATTGACCAGATAATACTCTTCTGTGAGACACTGTCCGGATACGTAAAATGCAACCGAATCGGGTCCGAATTTTTGTATAAATGTTTTAAAAACGGCAGCTGTACGCTCCAAAGCATCATCCCAACTCACTCTTTGCATAGGCATGGATTTGCTCATGCGCATTTGCGGGTACAGCAGTCTGTCCGACTGATCCATAACCGTATAATGCAGGTTCATTCCTTTCGAACAAAGTTTGCCCTGATTGGATGGATGATCCTTATCCCCTTCCAGGCTTAGTTGTCCGTTGGTATCCTGATGAACCACGACACCGCAACCTACACCACAATAGCAGCAGGTCGATTTGAATGAGTTGGCGGTTGGTTTCATGATGATGAATTTTGGATGTACTGTTTAATTTTTGCTCAGCTATGAATTGCACATTGGCGCTGCTCAGTCTGAACGCTTACATATGGAAATCAAGCCTCTGCTGTTTCCAGAGAGCCTACTTCCGGTACTATTTCCGTTGTCTTGTCGAAGTTGATCAAAGCGACGATGGCTGCCACACAAGCAATCGCAACTCCGATGTAGACAAATGCTTGCGAATAGGTAATAGAGCTTGATTTAAAGAGGAAGCCTGCCAAAACAGCACCTACATTGCCACCGGCTCCTACGATTCCGCTCACAGAACCGATCGCTTTTTGATTGATGAAAGGAACAATGGCATAGGTAACTCCATTCGCCATTTTCAGGAACATTGCGAATGCGAGCATTGTAATTACTGCTACTACAATATTTCCGCTTTGTGCAAAGATCGCAATACCAATTCCTTCCATTGCAAGTAATGCTGCCAGAAGTCGCCCTTTGCCGATCATGCCAAATTTACGTCCCACTTTATCAGCAACAATGCCACCTACGGCCCTGGCAAAAAGGTTCATGAACCCGAATGTTCCGGCCAGAATTCCCGCCACAGCCAGGGTCGTGTTGAAATTTTCAAAAAAGTACAACGCAGCGATATTATCGAAAGTAATTTCAATTCCAAAACATGCGCCGTAGGCCAGAAACAATGCCCAGGTACGTGGATCTTTTGCTGCTACAGCAAGTGAACCTTTTGTTTTTACTGCTTTTGGATTGACAACAGTCAGCTCTTCAAAATTTCCGGCGGGTGTATCCTTTGTGAACCGGAAATAAAGTACTGCGAAAATCAGCAACATTACGCCGGGAATAACCATCGCCAATCTCCATGCAGATTCAGGTAAATAGCCTGCACCTATAAACCCTGCAAATATCAATGGCATCACCATATTTGTGATTCCGCCTCCAAGATTTCCCCATCCACCTGCAACGGCATTGGCAGTACCCACGATTTTTTTGTCGAACATCACTGAGGTGTGGTACTGGGTAATCACAAACGAAGCTCCTATCACGCCAATTGCAAGTCTGAACAGGAGAAAACCTTCATAAGAGTGGACCAGTCCGACAGTCATCACAGGAATAGAACATACACCCATTAGGGCAGAATAGGTTTTGCGTGGTCCCCAGGAATCACAAAGTTTACCAATGGCAATACGGGCAACCACTGTCGCTGCCACGGAAGCGATGATAATATTTCCGATTTGTTCTTTGCTCAGGCCCAGGTCTGTTTTGATCACAGTCATCAATGGCGCGAGACCAAACCATCCGAAAAAGCAAAGGAAAAAGGCCATCCAGGTAAGATGGAAAGTGCGCATTTGTACGCCCTTAAAACTGAAAATATTTAATTTTTCGAGTGGTTTATTTGTAGTTTCCATGCGTTTGGTGTTTTAATATTCTTGTAAGTGTTTTGAGATTTTGTCAAGCTGAGTAGGAGCGTTCAGGCCGCTTTATCCTTCGACTCTGCTCAGGATCATAGCTAAAAGCTATTTTAAAAATTCAGGTTTGATATTGATCATCAGGTAAGCCCAGTTAGACATTTTTTGAGGATCTTTTACACCCTTCACATAAGCCAGACTGTTTGTTGCCAGAAAGGTGCAGTAGCCTCCCTGAAAGCTGATAGACTTCGTTAAATTATATGTAGCGATGATATCGAGTTCGTTACCAAAATTAGAAGACAAGGTTTGCGACTCACCGTTTCCTACCCCGGCAGCACTTGAGAAATGATGTAGATCTGTTTGTATAGAAAGTTTTTGTGTCGGGTTATATGTTGAGTGTATATAGAAGTCGGATAGTCCGCCCTTGCCAAATCCGTTGGCAACATAGAAGTAATCCATTTGGCCCCAGAATTTATGGGGAGTTCCGTACAGCGGATCAAAAGTATGGTTGATTTTGGAGTTTGCCTGCGATCCCGACATGTAGTCAAAACCGGGTCCCAGCGCGAAATGTTTGCTGGCAGTATATAGACCTTTTACTGAGTACATATAGGCACTCAATTGTGAGCCGTCTTTATCCTTTCCCGTTTGTAAGTAGGCGCTCGCGTTCAGGTTCCAGCTTTTCGCAATTTTAGTATTCAGGTAAGTTCCTGCAGTAACACGATTCCACGTCCCTTTTCTGTAAACCTTTGCCGAGGTTTCATTCAAACTATATCTTTGGAAATCGTCTTTAAAGACCAGCAGAGATACATTTCCGGCATTCAGCTTTTTACTTGCGTAGGCGAATTGCATGGATTTATACATGGTGCCGATTCCGTTTGTTCCGGCAGCATAGCCTGTAGGAACACCATCGTATAAGCCACCCGTTTTTAGTTCACGGTTCTGGTTATACGCAGCTCCGGCATGGGCGGTGATTCCATTCTGTGCATACTTCAGTACAATCGCGTCATGACGTCGTCCCTGTTGCAGCCAATCCAGGTTTCCCAACAGGCGGCTGTCATCATAGACCAGCTCTTGTCGCCCGATTTTCAGTCCAAGTTCTTTTCCTGTTTTTGTAATGTTTGTGTCCAGTAAGCTGATTTCCCCCCAGGCTTCATGTAACATCAGCCCATTTTGTGCCAGGTTAGTGAGCCGATTGCTTGTAGATGCGTCCTGCCCCCAAACACGAACATCCTGAATGGCTATGAAAAAATTCATTCGATAAGCCTTATAGCCTGCGTTCAGACGCGTTCTTTGGGATGTGAAAAATGCGGGATCTTCACCTTTGTTCAATGGTGTTCCTTGTCCGTGAAGTAACTCAGTACGGGTTCTTAGTTGTCCCGATAGGTTTAGCTGCGCAAACCCTTCAGCCGGTAGTAGCACGCCTGCCACACAAAGGCACGATGCAATAGAGTAAATGACGGTCCTCATTTAAATAAATTTTAATAATGGAGAATTGAACTGGCGCGGCTGATTGTACTTCGATTTTCTACTTCCTGAATATCCTATTGTTCCTGATAAATGTTTTTCAAATATTCCATGGCATAGGAGGGGTGAAGCGCAACAACTTCTCCCAGGATCATAATGGCTGGAGCGCCGATATTATTCTCTTTCACAAGATGGGGCATTTCCCATACCTGACCTATCACACTTTTTTCATCTGGTCGTGTACCGTTTTGAATGACTGCCATCGGAAGATATCCTCT
>DASYHR010001153.1:0-9361 GCA_035998385.1 Dyadobacter sp.
CGTTTATCAGACATCAACAAATAGTTTCAATCATGACGAAGCACAGAATAGGAATAGCGATTGTCACGACTTTGATCATGGCAGTAACCATCTCTTCCTGTACATATAGATCCTACCATCCGGGCTACGACTACGGGTATGGTTATAGAGCTTATCCGCCACCTCCGCCTCCCCGCAGGGTTGTGGTTGTACGGCCCGCACCGCCGCCGCGGGTTGTGTACCGGGAAAACCGAAGAGCCAAACACTATTATCGTGGCAACAGCCGGAACAGTAGAAGTAACTCCCGTGAGTACGGCCACAATGGTCGGACACGCGGACCGAGATAAATTTCTGATCAGTGTTTGAGTACCAGGGAGCAGCCAGCGAGGCTGCTCCCTTTTTTTGGGGAATACTTAAAATAAAAACTCTATTTACTACTCGGCTTGCTTTATACGTTTCAGAGAGATTTGTTTGTAGTCTGAAACCGGACACCAACTCTCGAAATGCTAGCTGTCGCCATTGTCGGATACCTTATTTTTAACCTGATTATCGGCTTATGGGCTTCCCGACGTATTACAACGACCACTGATTTCGTACTTGCGGGGAGAAACCTACCCCTTGTCCTGACAGCATCAGCAACTTTTGCAACCTGGTTTGGTGCGGAAACCATCATGGGTGCGCCGTCAGAGTTCATAAAACACGGAGTACCCGGAGTGATTGAAGATCCGTTCGGAGCAGCACTATGCCTTTTTCTGGTAGGAATCTTTTTTGCGAGGAAGTTCTATGCCATGAAGATTATCACTTTCTGTGATTTCTTCAGAATCCGTTACGGTCGCAAATCCGAACTGCTGTCAGCCGTACTCATTATTCCCTCCTATTTCAGTTGGATAGCCGCACAATTGCTTGCTATGGGCATTGTACTACAGCTTGTTTTAGGATTAACGTTGATCAACTGTATTCTGGTCAGTTCTTTCGTCGTAGTGCTGTATACGATTTGGGGAGGAATGTGGTCCATCTCCGTCACCGACTTCTTTCAAACGATCATGATCATCGTTGGACTGCTGGTTTTATCCGTTGTATTATATATCAAAACTGACGGATTCGAACCACTTATAGCCAATGCACCAAAAGGATTTTTCCGATTCTACCCTGAATTCACTCTGAAAGGATATTTGCAATACATCGCCGCCTGGATCACGATCGGTCTGGGATCTATTCCGCAGCAGGATGTGTTCCAACGCGTCATGGCGGCAAGGTCTGCAGATATATCGGTAAAGGCTACCCTGCTGTCTTCACTCATGTACGTCACCATTGCACTCCTCCCGCTCTTTATAGGTTTGTGCGGTCATTATTTGTATCCTGACAATAACATGGCTAACAGCCAGATGATTATTCCTGACATGGTTCTGAAACACATGGGACTACCACTTCAGATCCTGTTCTTCGGAGCGCTGGTATCTGCAATTCTGAGTACGACAAGTAGTGCGATTATGGCGCCGGCAGCGGTTATGGGAGAGAATATTGTTCGTTTTTTCAAACCTGATCTTACGGATAAGCAACTGCTCGGCCTCATGAGGTGGAGCATTCTGTTCATTACCATAATTTGTATTTATATGGCTTCTACCCGGGCAAGTATTTTTGAACTTGTGGGCGAATCATCAGCATTCAGTCTGGTAAGCCTTTTTGTACCGTTGGCAGCGGGTTTGTATTGGAAGAGAACCAATCAGGTTGGCTGCATTCTGTCGATGATTTCAGGGCTGGTTGTGTGGCTTTTATGTGAATACATGACCACCGAATATCCACCTATTGTCTATGGATTATTGGCCAGTTTTATCGGTATGGCAGCGGGTGGATTGTTCGGGGATAACAGATCGGAAGCTGAAGTTTTATAGTTCTTTGGGGCAAAATAAAAATACAGTTTTATCCCATATTCCATCCTTATTCTGCTCTTCAAGTACCACTTCCATTTTTCCGGCAATTATAGAATAAATAAGCCTTACTTTCTTATCCCTGGCTTCAAATACGGCTTTCTTATCTGTCAAAGAAATAAGAGGATATTCCAAAGGCGCATCTTTTTCTTCCCAGCCAATACTTCCTGGATTAAAGTGCCGAAGCTTCATCACCGGAACATCTTCCTCCTGTTCAATCACTACAAACTCATAAAACACAGGCTTCCCATCTTTCACACATCTGAAACTGGATACCATAGAATTACCAATCGGCGCGCCCCAAAACTCTTCCATATCTCCCCATTCATGCTTCACCTGCCAGGTGCCTGTCATAAACCCAAGATCATTCACCGACGCTTTAAATGATTGCGTAAAACCACAATAAGAGAGGCAAAGGCAAAAAAGCAGATATGCGAGTTTCATACGAAGATTAAGATATTAAATAAATAACAAACGACCTATGACTAAAAACCACTCACAAATTAAAGAAAGCTGGCCGTTTCTCAATTCCTCAGAATCCACCGGCCAGCTCTTCAATATATAATTATCGCTTTACAGCGTAATCACTCTTTGTTCCGCATCACTTCGCAACGCTGCGTCAATGATTGTCATCGTATTCACACCATCAGCGGAAGTCACTGGCTCGGCTATATTATTAACGATGGAATCGTATACACCTTCAAAATAATCCAGATAACTACCTTTTTCAGTCTCTACCAATTCACGCTTTACCACACCGTCAATCTCTGTATGTAGGATCCCGCGTTTTTCTTCAGGCTCGGTACACCAGTCCGTTGTATTGGGCTTTTCACCTGCTACCAGTTTATCTTCCTGCAAATCACCACGACTTTTCAGGAAAGAGCCTTTTAATCCCTGAAGAACATAGGCTGGTACAGCTTCCCGGGCTACAAACCCACCTTTCAGCCTTACTCTCAATTTGTCATAAAAAAGTAATAGCTCGAAGTAATCGTTTACCACAGATCCCGGACGTACAATACGTAAGTCAGCATATACAGCCTTTGGCATTCCAAATAGCGATAACGCCTGATCGGTTACGTGTGAACCTCTGTCGCGCAGCAATCCTGAACCTGGTGACGGTGTTTCAAGGTGTGCTTTGGAATTCAATTCCGGACTATGTTGTTCGTAAGAGAACGTAACTTCAACCAATTCGCCCAAAACGCCCTGGTCTACAATACGCTTCACCGTTTTAAAATCGCTATCCCATCTTCTGTTTTGAAATACAGATAACTTCAGTCCTTTTTCCTGAGCCAGCGCATGTAATTCTTGTGCTTCTGCCAACGAAACAGTGAATGCCTTTTCCACAACTGCATGTTTGCCAGCCTGCAATACCTTTTTTGTATATTCAAAATGCGAGTCAATCGGCGTATTCACGATCACCAGCTCCACTTCATCATCATTCAGAATGGAATCCAGAGAGGGATAACTTTTTACTTCGGGATAATCCTGCTGTATCAGCTTTTTGCTTCTTTCCCAAGATCCGGTGATCTCGAATCCCGGATGTAGATTTAAAAAAGGGGCATGAAAAATTTTACCGGACATCCCGTACGACAACAGGGCGGTTTTGATTATTCTTTGTTCAGAAGACATATTTATATTTTAAATTATTGATTTGGCCACTCCTCCGTCTACTTTTAATGCGGCACCGTTTGTTCCTGATGAGAGCGGGCTCGACACATAAGCAACCAGATTGGCGACTTCTTCCACCGTTGCAAAACGTTGCAGCAACGACGTAGGTCTTGCAGTTTTGAAAAAATCCTTTTCAGCCTGCTCCACGGTAACATTCGCTCCGCTTGCAAGCTGTTTCACAAACTCTCCCACTCCTTCGGATTTCGTAGGGCCCGGTAAAATGGCATTTACTGTCACCTGAGTTCCTTTAGTCAGCTCAGCTAATCCCCGGCTTACAGCCAACTGCATGGTTTTGGTAGCTCCGTAGTGAATCATTTCCTCTGGTATGTTGACGGCCGATTCACTGGAAATAAACATTATTCTACCCCAGTCTTTGGCAATCATTTTCGGGAAAAAGTACCTGGCAAGTCGCACGCCACTCATTACGTTGACTTCAAAGAAACGAAACCAATCCTCGTCAGGGATTTCGGTGAAAGGTTTGGGCTCAAAAATACCAGCGTTATTGATCAGAATATCTACATCGGGAAGATTCTCCAGCATTGTATTCACTTCCTCTACTTTGGAAAAATCTGCTGCTACTCCGGATATCTGCGCATCCGTCACAAGTGACCTCAATTTTTCAATCGCTTCAACAACCCTGATCTCCGACCTTCCGTTGATGATCACAGTGGCTCCCTCCTCCAGTAGTTTATGTGCGATAGCAAAGCCGATCCCCTGTGTGGAACCGCTTACGAACGCCGTTTTTCCTGTTAATTGTAAATCCATTTTCTATATGATTTGATACCGAAAGATTTTAAAACGTATAGCTTCCTGAAATCAATCCCCAAAAACGCTTTTTTAGCTATTTGTACCAATAATTCTGCCTGCGTTTGACTTTCTGGTCTTACTTTTGCAAGATAATACCACAACATGAGAAAAGCTTTCATTCAACTGCATACTGCTATCCTTCTTGCCGGATTCACCGGTGTTTTCGGAAAACTGATTACCCTCAACGAAGGACTGCTTGTGTGGTACCGGATGATCATTTCGGCAGCACTTTTATTGTTGATACTAGGCGCATCCAACAGGCTTAAAACCATATCAGTCAAAGATTTCCGTCAAATTGCTTTCGTTGGTTTTTTGCTGGGTATTCACTGGATTTTCTTTTATGGCAGTATCAAATATTCAAATATATCCGTTGGTGTGGTCTGTTTTTCACTGAATGGATTCTTTACGGCCCTATTGGCCCCGCTCATCAATAAGAAAAAAATTGACATGTCCGAGATTCTACTGAGTTGCCTCACGTTACTCGGTATCGTGCTCATATTCAGTTTTGACTCCAAATACCGCCTTGGGATTTCACTCGGAATTGTTTCCTCCTTACTTGCTGCCTTATACACGATTGCGAACGAAAGACTCGCTCACAAGTACAAAAGCGAAACCATTACTGTATATCAAATGACAGGCGGGGCTATGGCGATCGGTTTGCTGATACCTGTTTACCTGCATTTTTTCCCGGTAGAAACACTTGTGCCGTCTATGAGTGATTTCGCCTACTTGGTGCTACTGGCACTATTCTGCACGGTATTGCTCTATCTGTTACTTACCCAGGCACTTAAAAAGATATCCGCGTTCACAGTCAATCTCAGTTTTAATCTGGAGCCGGTGTATACCATTGCACTCGCTATCTTTTTTTACAGAGAGAACCGGGAGCTGAGTATGCCTTTCTATATTGGTCTGACATTAATTCTGCTTTCTGTGGTTTTACAAATGGTGAAGGTATATAGCCAGAATAAAAAGAGTAAGGCATTGGCAAATTGACATGTCGGAAGTTTTACAACGCCAGGCCTGAGAATGCAAACGATTGAAAAATAATGTTCAGATATAAAGTAATTCCTGCACCGGCAGGGACTTTAGACCAGTATTGTTTTTCATCCAATAAGGATATTTTACGGAAGTATCCTGTTGCATTTATTCCCAAACGCCGACATGCTCATTCCTTTCAAGACTTGCCGCAAATACATTGGCATTATATCAGCAGGACTTACCATCACAGCGACTCTCTTTCTGACGGGTTATACCGAGCAGAACGAGGTCTCTTCTTATCCTGTTGACAGTCTGGAGTTGAATCCTTTCGTGGAGCCAGGATTTCCCTTTATCCCGGGGTCATTGGATGCCAGAAAGCTGGGCGATGGATTTCCTGACGATAACATGGCAGGGAGAATATTGTCCATCCCTGTCGGTGATAGTGCCTATGTAGCTTTCGACACGGATTTACTGCGTTGGTCGGTAGCATGGACGGGAAAATTCCTGCCTATGGTGCTCATGGCGCAGATTTCCTACAAGGATTTTTTCAATAAAAATAATCAGGTGCCTACCGTAACCGGTAACCCGCAAGTCGCAACTGGCTCGTATGCAGGCTGGTCTGCACAGAAACCGGATTATCCGCACATCAGAACCCGATCGGCAGAAGAGCCCAACTGGGATCCCATGCCGGCCGAAGAAGGGCGATGGAAGGGAGTATTTGCTTACGGTAAAAGTGCTGTATTGAACTACACGGTTGGTAAAACCGAAATATTTGAAATGCCTGGTGGTGCCTCCTTCAACGACCAACATGCATTTATACGAAACTTTCGTTTTGCAAGTCACGATAAAACCCTGTATCTAACAGCGGCGGAGGTAACCAACGCCACCGGAGCCGAAGCTAAAGGGCGACTGGCTCTACTTTACCATGGAGCAGCCAAAGACAGCATTACAGCATTGGTGATCTTAGGCAAAGGCAAATTTGCGCTTCAGGCAGGTACTGAGCAAAACCGCTTCCTGACAGTAAAAGTACCAGCATCTGAGAAGACAATAGAGGCAGCTGTTGCAGTCTGGAAAGGACCTGTTTCCAAGAAAGCGGCATTTGAAAAATTTGCCCGGAAATACCGTGTCGCATTCCCGGATTTTCAAAAAGGAGGTTCGCCTTATTGGAACGAGACTATTGTAACAAAAGGAAAACTTGCTCCTGATACAGCCGCATTTGTAACAGACCAGCTGGCATTGCCACTTCCGAATCCATGGAAACGAAATGTTCGTATCGCTGATATTGCATTTCATGCCGACGGACGGGCTGCTGCGGTGACGTTTGAAGGTGACGTATGGACGGTTGAAGGTATCGACAAGGATCTTCAGAATATCAAATGGCGCCGGTTCGCTTCTGGTTTACATGAACCCATGAGCATTGAGATCGTGCGGGACACTATTTATGTATTCGGCCGGGAAGGTATTGTACGCCTGCACGACCTGAACAAAGACGGATCAGCCGATTATTATGAAAATTTCTCAAATGTAATGGCGCAATCTGCTGAGTCCAGGGAATGGGCAGGCGATATGGTATTGGGGCCGGATGGTTGTTTTTATATTGCCAAAGGGGGCAGCCAAAGTAATGGTCCGGGTGTATCGAAGCAGGTAGCGAAAGGCTTTCGGGAGGGCTCCCGGCACAATGGCACGGTGATGAAAATCTCGAAAGACGGACTTAGCTATGACATCATCGCTACCGGCTTACGCGGCCCGTATCTTGGTATGAATCTCAAAACCGGTATGTTGACGGCATCCGACCAGCAAGGTAATTTTGTACCGTCCACTCCGATTTATCTGATTAAAAAAGGTAATTACTTCGGTGTGCCAGCCACAGAACACCGAAAAGACAATCCTGCAATCACACCGGCACTTACATGGCTCCCTCACCGTGTCGATCGGTCAAGCATCAGTCAGGCTTGGGCAACGAGTGATAAAATGGGTCCGCTGAATGACAACCTTATTCACTTTTCTTTTGCAAGACCCGGCCTGTTCAGGGTTTTAATCGACAGTTCTGCCGCCATTGCTCAAGGTGGTGTTTCCTATATTCATGCCAACTATCCTGCACCGACTTCAAAGGGCACTATTAACCCCGTGGATGGTCAAATGTACATTACCGGGTTCAATCTTTGGGGATCTAGTTCGAAAGGGATCAGTGCGTTGATGCGCATGCGGTATACGGGTAAGCCAAGTTATATGCCAGATCAGTTCCGCTCAGGAGAACAAGGAATTATGCTTTCATTTGATTCTGAGCTGGACGCCAAAAGCATACAGGATGTAGCGAATTTTCAGGTAAAAAGATGGAATTACAAACGCACGCAGGAATACGGATCAGGGCATTTCAAACTGGATGGAAGCACCGGAGAAGAAACTTTGAATGTGGTAGCATCTTATCTTTCAACCGACAAGAAAAAGGTATTGCTACTGGTACAGGACATGAAAGAAGTGATGCAGGTAGATGTGGCTTATCAACTTCAATTCAAAGACGGCAAACAGCTCAATGACCACTTCTATTTTACGTTGAATAATCTGTCTGAGTTAGATCCTGCAAGTTTCGGATTCCCGTCTGTGGATCTTGCCTTATTAAAAGTAAAACAACCCGAGCCTGCAGCATCGACCGAAAAAATTGAAATGGCAAGTGCTGAAAAAGGGAAGGAATTGTTTCAGAAAATGGCATGTTTCGGTTGCCATTCAGAAGGCACGCAAGTGAAAGGTATGTACGGCCCGCCGTTCCAGAATTTGTATAACTCTGAACGTCATTTTGAAGATGGCACCTCAGCCATTGCAGACGACAAATACATCCGCGAATCCATCCTGAGCCCGGGTGTTAAAATCATCAAAGGCTATAACGAAGAAATGCCTTCTTTTGTCGGTATTCTTTCGGATAATGATATTGCATCGATTACATTGTATATCAAGAGTTTGAAGAGGTAGACCGTTCGCCCCGATTTTTAATCGGGGCGAAACTGGCTGAGCGTTTGTAACGCGAGTAATGGCTGGCCCTATCGTCAGTTTTTGTTCCGGTGCGCTGCACTTCGCCGGAATGTTTCAATTAACTGGTTTCTACAAATATTGCGGTGCGCTGCACCGTTCAATCCAGCATTTGTATCATGCCATTATCTAAGATTGAGATATCCAAAGTCATTGCCTAAGAGATTTTATAAGTTATGCCTAATTTAGCTCCACCGGAATTTGTAGATCAGGATAGTTTACCCGATAATTCCAGTAAAATGTAAGCTTCAATTTCATGAAAAATATAGATAAGCAAAGCCTGGAAAAAGCCTACCACCTGTTCGAATCAGGTAGTATTGATAGAATAGAAGTAGGTACAACCAAAGGATTGCAGCAAATTCACGAATATTTGTTTGATGGTTTGTACGATTTCGCCGGGAAAATTCGACGAAATAATATATCAAAAGGCGGTTTTCGATTTGCAACACCTTTGTATCTAAACGAAATTCTACCCAAGATTGAAGAGATGCCGGAAAACACTTTTGCTGAGATTATTGCAAAATATGTAGAGATGAACATAGCGCATCCCTTCATGGAAGGAAATGGCAGAACCATGCGTATATGGCTGGACATGCTTCTTAAAACGCGACTTCAGAAGGTAGTAAACTGGCAGTTTGTAGATAAGACACTCTACTTGCAAGCCATGGAACGCAGCCCGATCAATGACCTTGAATTGAGAACATTACTTCATTCTAACCTCACAAACGAGATCGAAAATCGGGAAATAATTTTTAAAGGTATAGAGCAGTCCTATTATTACGAAGGTTATCGAAAAGAAGATTAAGCATTTCGCCCCGATTTGTAATCGGGGCGAAACTGGCTAGCGTTTGTAACGCGAGTAAACACAAAGACTATTTGGACCTTTTTTATCCTGAGGCGCTTTAACTCGCCGCGATATTTCAATCAATGCGTTCCTACAAATAGTGCAGTGCGCTGCAACTTTTCATCTGCCGGCT
>DASYHR010001157.1:0-2045 GCA_035998385.1 Dyadobacter sp.
TGCCCCTATGGTAGCGACCACCACTTTTTGTCCGGCAGCTACATTCGCTGCACCGCATACAATATGCAAAGGTTCAGCGAGGCCTGTATCGACTGTGGTGATTTTCAGACGATCTGCTTCAGGATGTTTTTCACAGGTGAGCACTTCTCCTACAACCACACCTTTCAAACCACCTCTGATGGACTCTACTTCTTCAATATTTTCAACCTCAAGACCAGTTGCTGTGAGCAGTACGCCGATCTCCTCAGGAGTTTCAGTCAGCTCGATCAGTTCGCCCAGCCATTTATAAGAAATTTTCATGCGATGTAAAAAAGGTCAGCCGGCCCGTACATATATAAAGATGTACTGCAGGTTTCTTCATGGTTATGTTATGTGGTATTGCTTGTTACGGTCAGTCTGAATTGCCGGTTAACCCGGTAGTTTCATAAGCTCCAACTTTTCCGGACAAACCGAATTACAAAACTAATAATTTAAGTTTTAAGAGTACGGAAACGGTTCGCGGATCGTCGATTTTATTTAATGAACACCTTCTTCCACTTGTTCTCCTGCCCACAAAGGGATGTGTAACGTATTCTCAGCAGGTGGAACAGGACAGGCATATTCTGGTTGATAAGCGCAATAAGGACTGTAGGCGTTATTAAAATCGAGAATCAATGTATTGTTTTTAATTTCCGAAACAGGATAATCCAGGTAACGGCCTCCACCATAGGTTTCTTTGCCACTGGTTTCATCGCGGAAAAGCACAGAGATTACACCTTCACTTTTGAGCAACAGAAGTTTATGGTCCTCTCCGTTTATCTTAAAATGCGCATAGCCATAACGTTCATATTTCTCTGATGTACTGTCGGTGTACGGGATAATCAGCTCTTTGTCGTCCTTCATGTACGGAGAGATCGTTGCTTTCACGCGGTATTCCGGATTTACCTTGAAATAGTGCAGACCATGGAAGGCTTCCTTGTCCTTGATCGGAGAGTCGGGACCGGTTCGGAAGAGCTCATCTTTGGCAGCACGTTCCCTGTTGATCTTTTCTATGTATTCCTGAGGACGGGTCACGGCAATGTCTTCCGAGGATTCAGAACCTGGCAGATTTTCGACGACAAAATAGGCAAGAATGGCAATTACCATGGCGATGGTACTCCATCTGATCACTTTATTTTTAAACATATTCCTGGTGATTCAATGTACTGAATAAAGTACAAACTTACATCTGAAAGACTGGTTTGAAAATGTATAAGACGTTTATTTACTTTTTTTGATAATTTTGAAACTTGCGGCCGGAATCATTTGCGATCTTGGATTAAATATGCCTAACTTGACCTTATTATTTATTAAACAAAATACCTGATTCATCATATGTCATACACAAAGCGAGTACTCATTGCCGAGGATAGTTCCGTAATTCAAAATCTGGCAAGGAAGATTCTGGAATTTCAACACTATGAAATTACTTCCGTGAAAAATGGAGAGCAAGTGTTACAACTTCTTGAAAAAGAAGATTTTGATATTATTTTGCTTGATATCAACATGCCTGTGATGGACGGAATGGAATGCGCAAGAAGCATCAGGAAATTGTCGGATACTAAAAAAGCAAAAACACCGATCGTAGCAATAACGGGTAATGCCAAAAATTACTCAGAAGAAGACTTTAAAGAAGCCGGATTTGATGACGCGCTGATGAAACCATTAAACTTCGACCGCCTTGTGGAGGTAGTGGCACATTTGACGGAATAATCCGGATGAAGATTACTTTTTTAGGAACCGGCACATCGCAAGGAATACCCGTTATTGCTTGCGATTGTGCCGTTTGCCGTTCTTTGGACCCGCGCGACAATCGTCTTCGCACCTCAGTATGGGTGGAGGTGTTTGGTAAATCTTTTGTGATTGACACTGGTCCCGACTTCAGACAACAGATGCTCCGAGCCAACGTACGGGACATTACGGCGGTCTTATTTACGCACCAGCACAAAGACCATACGGCAGGCCTCGATGACATCCGAGCCTACAACCATCGTCAGCAGCAGGACATTCCGTTGTATGGGAGGCAG
>DASYHR010001160.1:0-4554 GCA_035998385.1 Dyadobacter sp.
ACCCGCCAGATTTAGTCTTCCTTTGGAAGTGTTGTTAACATCGCCAATATATTCCGTCTTGTTGGCAACCGATGTAAAAACGGGCGTGATTGCTATTTCCGAGCGATTGTAGAAGCCTAAACCGGCAGGGTTGCCGAAAATTGAACTTGCATCTCCTCCTATGGCAGCATGATTTCCTCCAAGACTCTGGTATCTGGCTGTACCGTTCTGTGTGATCTCGGAATATCTGAATGCATCGCTGGCATATTGCGCAAAAGCGTTAAAACCGCTTATTAAACCTAAAACACAGCCACTTACGGCTATCGATTTTTTCATGGCATCTGTAAAAACTCGGTAAAACTTTAATACTACTTTTTAAACGAAAACCCTGCAAAATTATGACATTTTGCAGGGTCCGATCATCTGATAAATTTATATCAGGTTATTATTATCTCGGCCCTCTCGAAGATGAACGGGAAGCTCCGCCTCCGCCACCTGATGGTGCACTGTAACTTCTTGATGGAGCACTGTAATTCTGAGAAGGAGCGCTATAAGTTCTCGCCGGCGGGGTATAAGACTCTCTCTGAGTATTATAAGTCCTGGTAGGCGCACTGTTATAGTTGGACTGACTTCTTGCCGGAGCTGAATACGATCCGCCGCTACGTGTTGCACGTGGTGCAGTGTAGCCCTCTGTGGAAGTTCGTCCCGGTGAGTAATTGCTTTCAGTTGCTCTTGGACGAGAATAATAAACATTATTACCCTCAGAACCATTTCTGGAATAAGTACGTGCATTAGATTCTACACCCGTTCTTCCATTGGTAGTTCCTCTGTCGTATGATCTGGAAGACGACGATCTCGGAGCGCTGTAATAAGTCCCTCCGTCAGAGGCAGCCCTTCCGGCAGTTCTTGCGTTGTTACCACTTGATCTTACGTTACTACCATCTGTAGAACGGCGACCTGAAGACGTTCTTCCGCTGCTCACATAATTGACATTGTAACGATCAGAACCCCTAGAGGCTCCGACACGAGGACCATACGTCCTGCTGGTACCTCTTCCATCTGCGCTATTGATTACGATAACAGGGCGATTGAATGCCCACGGATTATAACCAAAACCACCATAATAACTATTATACATTCCCATACCGCCCATGTAACCAAGACCTCCCATGTAACCGAACGGGCTGTAACCAAATCCTCCATAACCATATGGATCGAACATAAAAGGATCGTAACCGTAGGCCATCATTCTATTGAAGCCGAATGGTGAATAGCCCATTCCCATCATAGAACCCATACCCATGTAAGGATTCATTCCAAACATGCCACTCATGCCCATCATACTCCCCATTCCGAAACCGATGTTCATTCCTACCCTTCCAGGCCAGAATGATCCAAATCCGTTGTTGAAATTGGAAAAGCGGTTAGCTTCATTGTAACCGTCTGCAAAGCCGGCATTGTAGCCTACCCTGTCTCCTGAAAGCGATCTTGTTGCTACCCTGGACGACAGATACGACTCATCGTAATAATCTGAAGTACCTTCGTTTTCAGCTTGAGTACTGGCGTAATAATCCGGATTGTCTGATTTTGACAAATCCTCCTGACTATTCCTGTATGTATTTCTATCATTTGTAACAATGCCTGAACCTGCTCCTGAGCCGTAAAGATCATCATACCCACCACCTGATTTAGAAACGTATTGGTTGGTAGTACATCCCCAAGCTCCCAACAGCACCAGCAAAGACAAATATTTTGCTCTATTTATCATAATCATGGCTTAAAAGGGTTAAACTTATACTGATGCTAAAATACATATAAAATCTATTCCACACAATCAATAAACATCTATGAGGTTACATTAATTCCAAAACTAACATAAAAAACTATCTTTGCAATCCTGAAAACATGAGTGATATATATAGTCATACTCCTTTAAATTTACCAAATAATACAACGAATGAGTAAAGCCCTGCCAACACGTAGTGAAAACTACTCCGAATGGTATAACGAATTAGTAAAAAGAGCTGATCTGGCTGAGAACTCCGCAGTGAGAGGGTGTATGGTAATTAAACCATACGGATATTCCATCTGGGAAAAAATGCAGCGGGCACTTGATGACATGTTTAAGGAAACGGGCCATACCAATGCCTACTTCCCTTTATTTATACCCAAGTCATACCTGAGCAAGGAAGCCTCTCACGTAGAAGGTTTCGCAAAGGAGTGTGCAGTAGTTACGCATTACCGCCTGAAAAATGATCCTGACGGAAAGGGAGTCATTGTGGATCCGGATGCCAAACTGGAAGAAGAGCTTATCGTGCGGCCAACCTCGGAGACCGTGATCTGGAGTACGTATAAAAACTGGATTCAATCCTATCGCGATCTGCCGTTACTGATCAATCAGTGGGCAAACGTGGTACGCTGGGAAATGAGAACCCGGTTGTTTTTACGTACCGCTGAGTTTCTTTGGCAGGAAGGGCATACCGCCCACTCCACCTCTGCTGAGGCGATTGCAGAAACAAAACAAATGCTGGAAGTGTATGCCGAATTTGCCGAACAATGGATGGCACTTCCGGTGGTGAAAGGTGTTAAAACGGCTAATGAACGCTTTGCAGGTGCCGAAGACACTTATTGCATTGAGGCTTTAATGCAGGATGGTAAAGCATTACAGGCAGGAACATCTCACTTTTTGGGACAAAACTTTGCTAAGGCGTTCGATGTGAAGTTCCAGGACAAGGAAGGAAAACTGGAACATGTATGGGGCACCTCGTGGGGAGTAAGTACACGTTTGATGGGCGCTCTTATTATGGCTCACTCTGACGACAGCGGACTTGTATTACCTCCTAAGCTGGCTCCGATTCAGGTAGTGATTGTGCCTATCTATAAAAATGAAGAGCAACTTGCAGCAATCAGCGACAAGGTAACTGAGATCCGTAAAGAATTAAAAGGTATGGGCATCAGTGTAAAGTTTGATGACAATGACGCCTACAAACCAGGTTATAAATTTGCCGAATACGAATTGAAAGGCGTTCCTGTTCGACTAGCTATCGGAGCGCGCGATCTGGAAAACGGTACGGTGGAAGTTGCGCGCAGAGATACCAAAACCAAGGAAACTGTATCTTTGGAAGGCATCGCAACATTTGTAAGGGATCTGTTGGATAATATTCAGAAGGCGATCTACGACAAAGCATTGGCATTCCGTGAAGAGAATACTACTTCGGTAGATTCATTTGAAGAATTCAACAAGGTATTGGATACCAAAGGAGGATTTGTTCTTGCACACTGGGATGGAACTTCAGAAACAGAAGAGAAAATCAAAGAAGAGACAAAAGCCACCATCCGTTGTATTCCTTTGAACGCAACAGAAGAAAGTGGTGTTTGCATTTATTCTGGCGAGCCATCGACCAAACGAGTGGTGTTTGCCAGAGCGTACTAATATTTGCCGGTGCAGTTTTTTTCTGTCCGGATAATTTTTTAACCAAACAAGAATAATCAAGATGAAGCAGGCAAAAGCAGGAGATAACGTACAGGTTCATTACAAAGGAACTCTTCCAGACGGACAACTTTTTGACTCGTCGGAAGGACGCGAACCTCTCGCTTTCCAATTAGGAAGCGGTCAGGTGATCAAAGGCTTTGACGACGGCGTTACAGGCATGGAAATCGGTGACAAAAAAACTGTTCACATTCCTAACGCAGAAGCTTACGGACCGGTTAATGAAGATATGATTGTTAATTTTGAACGTGCTCAGATACCTGCTGACATTCCTTTGGAAATTGGCAGCACGCTGAATATGCATCAGGATGGCGGTCAGGTGATACCTGTTGTAATCCGCGAAGTAACTGATCAGCATGTATTGCTGGATGCGAATCATCCGCTTGCAGGACAAGATTTGATATTTGAGCTTGAACTGGTTGGAATCAACTAATATAGCCAAAATAATTTACGGTCGGCTGATATGGGTTACTCTGTGTCAGCCGATTTTCATTCTGCCCATTTCAAACTGAACATTTCCGGTTTAGATTTATTCACTTTGAGGAGGATTTGTTTTCCTGCAAGGTCATTCAGCATCCGCTCCGCACGTTTTTCCGATACATTAATTATTTTAGAGAAAGCACGGGCTGTTACCGTATCAGTCGATTTGAGATAACTGATCAGAGACTTCACATGCCTAGTGGCAAGTAGCTTTTCGGTATCTGTATCGCTCTCTCCCTGAATCAATAACTTTGGAATGGGAACACTCTTATCTTTAATTCTGATATAGATGATGCGTTGATTTTTCTCATTGATTGCGTAATGCGGTTTTTCATCACTTTCTGCAATTTCTACACGTAGTAAGGTACGACCATCCAGCAATTCCGCGGAAAAAGTAAGATGTAAAGCAGGCTCAATCAATGTAGCTGCCGCGCGCTCCAGTTTTTGCAGCTCATGTAGCTCGGAGGAGATACCCATAATCGAACTATCGTTACCAATCCCGACCAATAATACTCCACCGGATGTATTGGCAAAGGACGAGATCGTTTTGGCAATTTTATACGGACTATCAATAATCCGCTTAAATTCAATACCCAGCCCCTCAC
>DASYHR010001161.1:0-2920 GCA_035998385.1 Dyadobacter sp.
TACATCCCCTTCATGCCCCTCAGCTGGTACATTGCCAAGCGAAGTGGAACAGAAAATAAGAGAAGTAGAAGGTGTGAACGATGTAAGTCTCGAGCTTACGTTCGATCCGCCCTATACAACTGAAATGATGTCCGAAGAAGCGAAACTCGAACTTGGGTTTATGTAAGTTGGGCTTGGAGCTTAGGGCAGAGGAGCTTTTACCTCCTGGCCGGATAGCCAGCATAATTTGAAATTTAAGTACCAATACAACCAAAGCTGAAAGCCGACGGCCGAAAGCTGATAGCTAATTAATAACTTTAAACTGATAAAAATATGTATCCTCCACACCTAGTGGCGCCGATGAAAGCGGAATTGGTAGATGCCGGCTTTCAGGATTTGACAACTGCTGAAGCGGTAGATAACTTCATGCAAAATACTAAAGGAACTGCATTGGTAGTAATCAATTCTGTATGTGGTTGTGCAGCTGGTGCTGCCCGTCCGGGCGTTCGTGCTGCTGTTACACGCAGCGAGATCAAGCCGGATCATCTTGCAACTGTATTTGCAGGTGCAGATTTGGAAGCTGTAGCCAAAATGCGTGAATACACTTTGCCGTATCCTCCGTCATCACCGGCGGTTGCGCTTTTCAAAGATGGTGAGTTAATTCACTTTGTAGAACGTCATCATATCGAAGGCCGCTCAGCTGAAATGATTGCCCAGCATTTGCAAATGGCTTTTGAAGAATATTGCGGAGAAGAGGCTTAGTTTCTGCTCTCTGAAATGATTAGATTACGGCTACTTTCAACAGATGGAAGTAGCCGTTTGTCTTATAAAAAGTATATATTGGATTGCCACCAAACAGGAATTCTCATGCGCGGACATATTTTTTCACAGTTTAAGCCAGCCCAGCAAAGCGGAAACAATAAATTTGATCAGCTGCTGGATATATTTCAGCAGTTGTTGCTGATGACATCCGGTGATGTGGGAGAGGCAATGTCCTGGCTTAGCCAGCTCGACAGGCAATATAACCTGACAAATGATTCTTACGGAATAGGTGATTTTTTTGATGACCTTAAAAAGAAAGGTTATATCACGGAGGAAAAGGGCGATGGGGGTGATCAGCTGATCATGACACCGAAGGCTGAAAAAAGTATTCGCAAAAGTGCATTAGATGAGATTTTTGGTAAGTTGAAAAGATCTAAATCCGGCGGGAATCATCATACGCCACATTTAGGTTCGGGAGACGAACTGACGAGTGATGTCCGGAATTTCCAGTTTGGCGATACGCTGGATCAGATCGCGATGACAGAGTCAATTAAAAATGCGCAGGTAAACCACGGTATAGGTGATTTTATGCTGATGGAGAATGACCTGGAAGTGGTCGAGCGCGAGCAAAAAACGACGACTTCTACAGTTGTCATGATTGATATAAGCCATTCGATGATTCTTTATGGCGAAGATCGCATTACACCTGCCAAAAAAGTGGCTTTAGCACTGGCAGAGCTTATTCGTACCAAATACCCGAAGGATTCACTGGACATCATCGTATTTGGTAATGATGCGTGGCAGATTCAGCTTAAAGATTTGCCGTATCTGGAAGTAGGTCCATACCATACCAATACTGTTGCAGGGCTGGAACTGGCGATGGATATTCTGCGCAGAAAGAAGACGCGAAACAAGCAGATCTTTATGATCACGGATGGTAAACCGACTTGTTTGAAGGAAGGTATCCGCTACTATAAAAACAGTTTCGGTCTGGATCGGAAAATTATCAATAAAACGCTGACACTAGCTGCGCAATGCCGTAAACTGGATATTCCTGTGACCACGTTTATGATCGCGACAGATCCCTATCTGAAGCAGTTTGTTCAGAACTTTACAGAGATCAACAATGGTCGTGCTTATTATAGTAATCTGCAGGGACTAGGCGGATTCGTACTGGAAGATTTTCAGCGTAACCGCAGGAAAAACGTCAAGTAGAAGCTAAAGCGAGATGGTAGGATAGCGGATGGCTTTTAGCTTGATTTCTTAATGGAATAGCAGGTGGCACCTACGGAGCCAGTGTCTGCTATTGGTACAAGATGATGCTATAAACAGGATGCTCTTTCCGAGCGGATTAGATTGCGATAATTGCTCTGTAGAGCCTCCTGTTTCCAGAAAATTGGAGGTTGTTATGTCCGGACTTCAGAGAAGCCACCTGAAATGGAAAGGCAATCTTTTGCTTTTGTGTGGTGTTCTTTTGGACAGTTAAGTATGAAAGAAACATTTGTGAAGACAGGCGACTCTGTTTAATGTTTCATAGCAAGAGTTAAATCAAATTGCTATAAATGAAGAATTCCTCAAGAGCTGGATTCGATTGCAATAATGGCTCTGTATAGCCTTTGGGAATAGTAGACCAGTGGTGTATATTTCTATACTCCGGAATAGATTGGAAGAAATAGTAGACAACTTTACTACCCTGTTTTGTTCTGTCGCGGGCTGTAAATTCTTACTTCGAATGTGCGGCGCGGAACTTTGGAATATTATCCCTGTGTGAGTTTACTGATTCGCTCAAAGGATTTACACGCAGCCATGTTGTTGATAATCAGTATTAGGTTAAACGACTTTTCGTACGCAGGCATTATCACGGCATATTCTTTTTCTCATACGTCCAGCTTGAATTTGCTGCAAGCCCCGCCGGTTTTCCGGTGAATAATTTTCCGGCTTGTTTATCGCCCTTCAGTTGCCATTTGTACCAGGCTGTGGCCACTTTGGCAAATTCTCCACCGTGTGGCTGACTGTATGTGCCACCATGGCCAACATCCATATTCGCAACGAAAACCGGGACATGATTAATTTGCTCATAATCATCCATCCCGTTGGCATAAGCGATGTCTTTTTCTCCGCCCAGTAAATACAGCGTCGGCGTATGGATTTTTTTGAGGTTATCTTTGGTGAGATCTGG
>DASYHR010001164.1:0-5165 GCA_035998385.1 Dyadobacter sp.
TAAGGCTTAAGCATATTTCAAAAGGACGATCAGATTGCCCCAATCTGCCTCTACAACTTTGATTCGTAAGTTTTCGAACAGTTAATTTCAGAATCAACAGGAAGTTTCAAATCAAAATGCTTCTCCCGTAAATAAGTAAAATCCGGGACCATCTTTCGTGAATCCCACATCCAGACGCAGATAAATATCTTTTTTAGCGAAGAGAAGATAACGTAACCCCACCCCACCTGAAGGGCGTATATTTTTCCATGAAAATTCATTGACTTTGGGAGCAACCACCGCAGCGCCACCAAATACGGCACCGCCGAATCGCCGGCTGAATTTGAACGGAAGCCAGCGATGTTCCGCCTGGGCAGCAATCATATTTTTATCTCTGTAACGACCCGAATAGTAACCTCTCATAATCATCTCTCCACCCATGAGGGCAAGTTGATTAAACGGCACGTCGCCCGACATAAAATTCCCATACACCTGCCAAGCAAATACATTTCGCGCATTTGTAGGATGAGAGGATCTGAAGTCGAGATTGACACCGAAAAAGTCGTGATCACTAGCCAGCGCCTTTCTGTAGGAAAGGAACGACAACTCAGCAAACAATCCTTTGCGGACATTGAGTACGTTATGGCGGTTATCATACACCATCGCAATACCCAAACCAAGATTTTTACCGCCATTACTTCCCACCGGTAATTCATAGGCATCATGTCCCTCAGGCTGCTTGAATTCCGTGTTATACAACTGTTGATAGTCAAACTCAGGACCGATAAAAGTGTTTCGAACTACCTTTCTCAAAATTCTCTGCCGCAACAATAGATAATTGGCATCGATCAGAGCAGGTTCATTGTCAGGTGTTTCGGGACCTATTCCGTAGTATAAAAGTGGAAATCTCTGAAATTTGGTTTTACCTAGAAAAAACCAATTGTCTTTATCGCCGTAAATGGCATTGTCAAGCCAGATTCCGTACTGGCCTTCCAGAGTAATAAAAGTAAAAGCATTAATTTCACTCAGCCTGTTGAGTGTGTCATTTTTTGCCTGAAAAAGAAGCAGCGACGAAAACCCGAATTCAAAACTCGTTTCGGGAGAATAGGCTAATGTCGGATAAATACGAAAGCTGGGTTTCCCCGGAGCCGTTGTATCGGAAATGGTTTTACTTACAAAACGTCTCAGCCAGTTTTTTCTCTCCTGCCCGAATACGTCCATTTCGGGAGTGAGTGCCAACAGAAATACCAAAAAGTACTTATACTTCAATGTGGTAAAGGTTAGGAAATCTGCGATGGGCAGATCGTTGGTTCAAAATACAAAAATCAAGCCATATCCTGTTTCCACTCCCCACATCGACAAAGTTTAAAGATAGCTAAGCCACCATTTCTTTTTACGCTTTGTTTTGTACTTCCCGAACCACCGGCATGGCATGTATAGCAATATAACGATTCCTATCCAGATCAGGTATACATATTCCAGCGGATAACCAAAATCAAACGGGCGAAACTGAAAAAACAACTTTGGATCTGTGGCCTGGCGCCATGTATAACCAGATGCAAGTACTGCCAGAGCGCAGAATGAGTGGATCAGATAAAAATGAATGATATAATAGAAAAATGGTACTTTTCCATAAACTGATAAAAACCGGGTGAACCGATTATCGAGTTGATCAGTAAAGGACAGCAGCAACAGGACCGGCCCTTGTGTCATCAGGCAGTACAGCAGCGATGGCGGATACTTGGACACATTCATAAATGACAAAAATGTTTTCAAAGTATCACTCTGAGGCGTCCACGGCGAAGAATCTCCGTACCCATTAAAGCCCCTTAGAATGAAAAACAATGCCGTCCCGATAAGTCCCATAGTGAGCAATAGCTTTTTCCTTTTCCCGGGATCAGCCTCTTTGTCATACAAACTTCCCAGTCCATACCCCGTCAACATCAGGCCCGTCCATGGCAAAATCACATATAACACAGCTACCGTATGTCCGGCACTGATTGGATAAAACTTTCCGGCTGCTGTAAAGAATATATTCAGAAGAATATCAGCAACGGAGTATTCAGGGAATTTAACCAAAGCCATCAAATTGTGACCGAACACAATGATCAGCCCGATATAAAGGATCATGCGTGGTGGTAACAGTCGAATCAAAAATGACAAAATGATCATACTCATACCGAGCGCCCAGATCACCTGCAGAAAAATGACTTTGTAAGTTACATCAAACGAGAGTGCGAAAGTGATAAACACGACCTCTACAAATACCAGCCACAGTCCCCGTTTGACCAGAAAGCCACTTGCTTGAACGGAGGTTTTATTCCTGGCAGACAGATAAGCGGAAATCCCCGAGAGCAACAGGAAAGAAGGAGCGCAAAAGTGTGTGATCCATCTGGTAAAGAAGAGAATAGAGGTGGTAGTGGCCGGGTCAGTTGGATCCGCAGAAAATGCTGTAATATGAAAATAATCCCGCACATGGTCCAGCGCCATGATGATCATAATCGCTCCTCTGATCGTATCTATGGAGTTAATCCGGGAGGCAGATACCCTTTCTGACATACACGTACAAAATGATTGTGGCTGAACTTCTTTGCTAGAAAAGCAGCTACTACAAGTTCTTTAATGTTGTAAATTAATTTTTAGACATAAAAAATGAGAGGCCGCGTCGACCTCTCATTTTTTCTTAACTCAGCAATGTCTTATCTATGCGTCTGA
The DNA here is from genome assembly GCA_035998385.1 of Dyadobacter sp. Lineage (GTDB taxonomy): Bacteria > Bacteroidota > Bacteroidia > Cytophagales > Spirosomataceae > Dyadobacter. The sequence continues at coordinate 2,695 of DASYHR010001164.1, forward strand.
TCGCATCGGTTTCAGCACCTTGCTCCATTTCAGAAGTTCGTCCAGCATCGTTTTAGCCGCTTTTGTGGATGACTCGCCGGGGACCAACTCATTTTGTTCATTGATGATCTTGGTAAAAAACGGCAGGTTCACTCCTTCCGACAACACTACTGTTTTGAAAACTGCCAGATCTGCCCTGAGATTTGTAGCTGCCCTTGTTCCGGCAGATATACCGCCGTAACTCACGATACCAGCTGGTTTGTGTCCCCACTCCTGAACCAGATATTCCAGCGCGTTACGCAATGGTGCAGGATAGTTGGAGTTGTACTCTGCTGTTACGAAGATAAACGCGTCAGCTTCATCAATCTTCTCACTCCACTTTTTGGTATGTTCGTGTTCATACTGGCGTAAAGCAGGATGTTTGGCCTCATTCATGAATGGCAGGTTGATTTCAGCAATATCCAACAACTCAACATCGAAATGGCCGTACTGCCGCGCTGTTTCGACAATCCATGCTGCTACAACCGGCCCCTTCCTGCCCGGGCGGACAGTTGAGGTAATCACTTTTAATTTGTACATAGTTTGCAGTTTTAAATAGTAACAGGTCAGTGTTAATCCCCGTTATATGTTTTGTTTCCGGGCAAAATTACAAATTGCGTGCCTTTCCTGGTGACTTGGTCTGATTTCAGGAATAAACAAAAAACCGCCGGAACAAAACGATTGATCCGGCGGCCATCAATTTCCTTTATGAGACTACTGTTTTACAAACCTAAAGGTACGACTGTCAGTATCGTTTGAGATTTTGATCAGATACAAACCTGCTTTCAGATTTGGAAGAATGTTGTTTGCCTGGTCACCGATTTTGTCAAGCGAGCCTTTTCCTGAGAACAGGCCTACTCCTTCTTTATTGTAGATGCTGTAATTCAAATCACCATTGAAACTACCTTTTCCTGTAAAAGTGAAATTGATCTGATCAGATACCGGATTGGGATGTACCATCAATTGCATACCCAATGCCTCACCAAGTTTTACCGTCACGATTCTGGAATTGGTGAAAGTCCCGTCCAGATCTGTTTGCTTCAATCTGTAGTAAGACAAACCTTGCAACGGAGCTTTATCCAGAACAGAATAGGTCTCCAGAGCATTGTTACCTTTCGCATCAACCACTGCGATATCTTCGAAGGTTTTTGCGTCTGCAGAACGCTGAACCGTAAAATGACTGTTATTTACCTCGTCCGTTGTTTTCCATTCCAATTCGATGCCTGAGTCAACTGGTTTGGCATAAAAAGAAACCAATCTTACCGGTAAAGCACCTGAAAAATCGATACCAATCAATAACGGATCATGATCAGAGGACCTGAAAGGGCTATTGGCATCTGTTATTGATCCATTTGTATACTGCAGGAAGGCAGGTTCTGTAGAATTGATATTCCATTTTTTCACGCTGGTAAATGGTACCATGGTTGACGATACAATCGCATGGTCAAGCGAACCAAGTGCCCCGTCGAAATGGTAAGAATAGTCAGTCGCTGCACTTGGCACAACAAATCCGCCTGCCCTCAAAATATCCATCGGATCCTCTTCGTAGTAGGCGTTGTAATCACCCACGCTCACGGTACGATTGGTTGCGCCCGAAGTTTCCAAAGCACTGATGAATGTGAGCAATGCACTCGCCTGTAATTTTCTGGTTGCGTTGAAAGGGCTCTGGCCATCACCCTGATCTGCATCAGCGCCTGTTCCTGCTCCGCTTTTTGATTTGAAATGATTTACCACGAAATTGAACCTTTCAGCAGCCAGCATTCTTCCTGCAGGATTGTTTGTCACGATCGTCTCAAATGTCTGACCTAAAAACGGACGCTGACCGGATAAACCTATCAAGGACGCCGGATTGACCGGAGTCACCACGGCGGACTTGTAGATGATCGCACATTTGATGGCGTCCGAATTACCGGTTTGAATAGTTGCTCCGTCGTTGACGATGGCGTAAGCACCCGGTGTTCCTAATTCAGAATTCAGTCCGTTTACAAGATCCTGTACTGCTGAGAATTGACCTACCCCGTCATTTTCAATTTCGATCAATCCTACCACATCTGCGTTCATGGCAGCAAGGGCCTTGATGATTTTGCTTCTCTGAATAGCGAAGGCTTCTGCCGTAGCTGCACCGCGCGAAGTAGGGAATCCGCCGCCCTGGCCATTTCCATTGAAGTAGTTAAGCACATTGAAACTCGCCAGCTTTACATCGGTTTTAGTAAATGTTGGAACCACCGGGCGTGTTACAGTTATTACCGGGGCATCCGAACCAGCCAATGGCTGAATACGATACGCATTGAATCCGTAGCCCATAATTCCTTTTAAAGAGGCGATGGTACTATTTACGCGTACTGTCTTCAAAGTCGGATCCAGATAGGGAGTCGGTGATGGATTAGAACTTCCTGAGCCGTCATCTAACAGAAGCACTTTTGAAGCATTAGCTGCTGCATAGGCAGTTACAG
>DASYHR010000009.1:0-2325 GCA_035998385.1 Dyadobacter sp.
TCCCGCCACTATGCTATTGAATATATTCCTACAATAATCATTAACCTAACTGCTCGTTATGAAAGTTTTACAATTCACTCCACCTGTCCCGAAAGAAGATGCGGTCGTTATAGAGGAGGATCTGTTGCCTCACTTTTATAATTTTTTGCACCGCCACAAGGAACTTCAGGTTACGTTGATCATTAAAGGTGAGGGGACACTGATCGCCGGCAACTACTCTCAGGCTTTTAAATCGGGAGATGTATATGTGATCGGAGCCAATCAGCCTCATATTTTTAAGTCTGATCCGGCTTATTTTGATAATCTGGATAAGCAAAATGCCCATGCCATCCATATCTTTTTCGATCTGGAACGTATCCCGCAGGCTTTCATGAATTTGCCTGAAATGGGATCCATCAAGAAGTTTGTTGATTCTTGTACAACCGGTCTTCAGCTCCCTTTACAACATACAGCTCATGTGGGTGAAGCCATCAAAAGAATGGTAGGAAAGCCGAATTTGGAGCGTTTATTATCATTGCTCGAAGTTTTTCAATATTTCGCCAAGGAAGTGACTGCATGGAAATCGCTTTCGACCGGTTTTTCAAACTATCCTTTTCCTGAATCAGAAGGGAACAGGATGAACGATATTTTTCAATATACACTTGAAAATTATGCAGAAAATATAACGTTGAATAAAATTGCTTCTATCGCACACATCACTCCGCACGCGTTTTGTAAGTATTTTAAACAGCACACCAGAAAGACATACAACAACTTTTTGAATGAAGTACGCATCAACGAAGCTTGTAAGAAAATCATCAGCGGTAACTACGACGGGATCTCGACCATAGCATATAAAACAGGTTTCAACAGCGCGATTAATTTCAACCGGGTGTTTAAAAAGACAACCGGTATGTCGCCAAGTGACTATAAAAAAGAATTCAGACACAAGACGGCGTGATCTGTTCAACCCCTGACGGGGTTGCTGTACCGTACAACAACCTATTGAACCCCGGATTTTCATCCGGGGCTATTCGTATTCAATCCCTCCGGGATTGCCTGCATGAATTGATTTTCTAGTGCTACGGAAAGTCTGCGAATTCAACCTCTGACAAAGTTGTTGTGCCGAACAACAACCTATTAAACTTCGGATTTTCATCCGGCGCTGTTCGTGCTCAATCCCTCCGGGATTGTTTTTATGAATTGATTTTCTTGTGCTACGGAAAGTTTGGGAATTCAGCGTCTGACGGGTTTGCCGTGCCGTATGATAACCTATTAAACCCTGGATTTGCATCGGAGGCTATTCGTGTTCAATCCTTCCGGGATTGTTTATATAAATTGATTTTCTAGTGCTACGTAAAGTCTGCGAATTCAGCTCGTGATGGGTTTGCCGTGCCGTACAACATACTAATAGCGCCCGGATGAAAATCTGGGCGCTATTGGTATTTATTCCCTCCGGGATAACTCGGAATGCTAAAATGATCTTCCGGCAAGAGTCATTATCAGCCGTATTCAAGAAAATAAGTTAAGATGCGATTACTTGTTAACGATCACAGAAACCCGGCGGGTTTCAATATGAATAGCCAGGGGTGAAATCCCTAATTTACGTTGGCACCCGATATTAACGCAACCCTGTAAGCGTTGAATATTCTATCTGACGTTTATCGGTAGCCGTTAAAACGTTACTTCTTTGGCTCTACACCCGGTTGTGTGATTTTGAAACCTGCTGCCGCTTTATCTTCTTCCACCAACCTCTTTACATCCGCAAGAAGTTTTTTTGCATCATAAATGATCCCGTCTTTGATGGTGTATTTCACGCCACCCACTCTTGTAATCTTATTTTCTTTTGTCAGTTTGATGGCGCCTGTACCGTAAAGTACTTGTAAGTTTTTGAGCGGGTTTTCCTCAACCAAGACAAAATCAGCCAGTTTTCCTACCTCTACACTTCCCAGATCTTTATCTAATCCCAGCGACTCAGCTCCGTTTAAAGTGGCGGATTTGATAACCTCCAACGGATGAAAACCAGCTTCACGAAGTAATTCCAATTCCCTTATGAATGCAAATCCGTATAATTCGTAAATGAAACCGGCGTCAGTTCCCGTTGTCACACGACCTCCGCGGTTTTTGTATTCATTAAGAAATGCCATCCATAAACGATAATTTTCCTTCCATTGTATTTCCTGTTCTGTTCCCCAGGAATGCCAGTACGAACCATGGGAATTCCAGCTGGGAGCATAGAATGTCCAGACCTGCGGCATGGTGTAGTCGTCATGCCATTCGGCCCGGCGGGCGCGCATCAGATCCCGGTTAGCTTCATAGATATTAAGTGTCGGGGAGAGCGTAAAG
>DASYHR010000318.1:0-4923 GCA_035998385.1 Dyadobacter sp.
GTTAGAAAAATTGGGATAAGCATTTGTATTATTTCGTAAATCGTATCGTGTACGGTCGATGATGCAGTGTTGATTAAAATGATTTTTCATATGTTTACCTTTTATATCGCATATCCTACACCAAATTTTCTGTATGAAGAGCAAAATTACCATTGTTAATATAGCCCTCATTAGTGTTGCTGCCATTGCCACCGTTCTGAACGCCTATAATATCATTTCCATACAGGATGACGTCCTGCTTGTGTTGCGCTGGCTTGCACTTGCAGGCTTACTGGTGTATGCATTTATCAAAAGAAACCTGACGACATCTATTCTGATATCGATGTTGGTAGGGACGGAAATTGGTTACGACTTTCCGGAGATGGGGACTAACCTGCATTTCCTGAGACAGATATTTCTGCAAATGATCAAGACCGTTATCGCGCCGTTGCTTTTTGCAACGCTGGTAACCGGGATTGCAGGCCACTCCGATTTGAAACAAGTGGGACGTATGGGCTGGAAATCGTTATTGTATTTCGAAGTTGTTACCACTTTTGCACTGGTCATCGGCCTCGTTTTCGCCAACTGGTTCAAACCTGGCGAGGGGATTATTCCTCCGGCATCTCTCAATGCGACCCTTCCTGAAGTAAAACACCAGACGTGGCAGGATATTATCGTGCACTCGTTTCCTGAAAATATGGCGAAGTCTATCTACCATGGAGAAGTGCTTCAGATCGTTGTTTTCAGTGTTTTGTTCGGAATTAGTTTGGCCATGTTGCCTGCAGTGAAGAAAGAGAAATTTGTGGCAGGCGTAGAATTGCTGGCCGAAGTGATGTTCAAGTTTACCAAAATCATTATGCTTTTTGCTCCGATCGGGGTGGGAGCTGCGATTGCGGAAACGGTTGGTCACATGGGTATTGATGTACTTAAAAACCTGGCATTGCTGCTGGCAACGTTGTATTGCGCGCTGATCGTGTTTGTGTTGGTTGTATTCGTTCCGGTTGCACTCATCGCACGTATCCCGGTAATCAAACTTGCCAAAACGATATTTGAGCCATTATCCATCGCCTTCGCTACGACCAGCTCCGAAGCAGCCTTGCCAAAGGCCATGGAGAAAATGGAGAAGTTTGGTGTGCCTCGTCAGATTGTCGCCTTCGTAATGCCTACTGGATACAGTTTCAATCTGGATGGATCCACGCTTTACCTGGCACTGGCTACGGTTTTCGTAGCACAGGCAACCGGCACTGAGATGTCGGTAGGGCAGCAGATTACGATGGTGTTTTTGTTGATGCTGACCAGTAAGGGGGTCGCGGGTATTCCAAGGGCTACACTTGTCATTCTATTGGGTGCTATTGCCAACTTCGGAATGCCTGAATGGCCGGTATTGTTGATTATGGGTATCGATGAGCTGATGGATATGGCCAGAACCACTGTGAACGTGGCAGGAAACTGTTTGGCCACCGCCGTGATCGCCCGCTGGGAAGGAGAGCTTGACGATGAAAAAATGCACAATTCTGACCAATTGGCGGTTGACGGAGGTGCAGAAATTTAATTTCGAATTTAACCAGAGTAAAATTATATGTTGACTGTATATGGGATTCCCAATTGTAATACTGTAAAAAAAGCGCGTACCTGGTTGGATGAACACAAAGTGGCTTACACTTTTCATGATTACAAGAAGAAAGGAATTATAGCAGATAAACTGAAAAGCTGGTCGGAGGTATTTAACTGGGAGAAGTTGGTGAACAAGGCAGGCACGACATGGAAGGCCTTGTCAGAGGAAGAAAAAGCAGCTGTCAATGATCTTGATGCGGCTGTAGAACTGATGACTGATAAAACTTCTGTCATCAAAAGACCGCTTATTGAAGACGAGTCCGGCAGGGCAGTTTTACTTGGGTTTTCAGAAGCCGAATATCAAAAGGCTTTACTTTCGTAAATACAAATCCCGGATGTGCAGACATCCGGGATTTGTTGGTTTCTCAAACTATTTCAAAGCAGGAACTTTCACTTTGGCAGCCTCAAGTGCCTTTTGTTTGTTCTGTAAATCGAGCATGGAAGTTTGTGAATCAGTTTTACCTTTTTCAAGCTCCGCACGTAATTCAGTTAACTTCTTTTCAGTTTTTTCAATATCCTTGTTGGTCTCCTCAATCTGCTTCTGCAGTTTCTGATGATTCTTTTCGGAAGTACTGAACATTTCATCAGCCAGCCTTACCTGCTCACTCGCAGCCGCATAGTCCGAAAAATCTTTCAGCAATTGTTCTGCAGCCTTATACGACTGCTCGTTTTCACTTGTTACATAGCTGCCATCTGCGTTTAGTGCGATGAACACTTTCGAGAGCGTTTTGTTTACCGAAGCCACCTGGCTTGTCAGCTGAACAGCATTTGGAGAAATGGAAGTGATACCAGCTTTTTCAATGCTGTAGATACCTTTTTTGCCTTTTACCTTTCCATATTTGCTCAGATAACTTTCCCAGTAATTGCTCAGATATTTGTCCTGAATTCCCTGGCTGAGCGTCAGTCCGGATAGTTCTTTTTTGTCAATGGTTTCCTTTCCCGGAAATACGCTTTGCGCTGATACCGATACAGAAAGCATAGCAAATAAGGCAACAGCTGCGGACGCAATGTTTGATTTCATAGTTGTTCTCTTACGAGAAGTTAAGACCGTTATGACCGGCGTTGAGATTTATTACAAGGCAGCTGGTTTTCTGCATGCAATCACAATCTTTTTGTTGTCTGAAAGTGTTGTTGCAAACAGGTAAATGTCACCACCTTCGTTGAGACGCCATTTTTTTCTCAGGTCTTGAATTTTTGCAGGAAAATTTCTGATCGTCAGATTGGCCTTATCCTGGCCGATCAATTTGCGGATTTCAGCACCATCCGGTTTGCAGGAACCTATGATTTCAAAAGTGCGGCCGGGGAAGTTTTCAATTTTGTTTTCGGAAGTATACAGGTGGCTGCTTGGTGCCAGCTTTGACGCATGAAGTTTTGTTGCCGTGATCTTAAATGCACCCGATTTGAGTACTGCGGCATGCGGCTCGTAGAGATAGGAAAGAGGGTTGTCAAAAGTGGCCAATGCATTTTGCTCTTCTGATTTGGTAAAATCCAACGAAGCCGTGACTTCACCCTGCTGATTCAGAACGCGTGGCCTTAACCCGAAATCCATTCCAGTCGCGTCACGTTGAAGATGAAACAAGAGCTCCTTACACTCCTGATCGTAGCCAATGACATATACCGCCTTCACGTATTTCAGTTCCTTAACGGCCAGCTCAATATCCAGTAAAGGGGAAGTTTTGATGAGAATATCAGGAGCCGCTTCCAGCAACAGATCGACGTGAGCGGGTATATCGGGAGCGCAGTCAGATAGTTTCACGACTTTGTCCTTGTTACTGTCACGCCGGGCAGGATCGGAAAAGATCCAGTCAGCCGAGAGATTTTCAGCACCAATGGCTTCCAGTGAATTGGTATTTCTTACCGCAATGTCTTTACGGTTGAATAAGCTGAAATTGAAAATAGCAGCGTCGGCAACTTCCTTTTGCAATTCAAAATAGGTAGCCGATTCAAACTGCGTACTCATGTAAAATACATCAATCCCCATTCCCCCGGTGGTATCGATAAGTGTTTTGCCTGACACCAAACTTGCTTTGAAACGCGCAGTCGCTTCCGACGAACTTTGCTCTACCGACAGGGTTGGAGGAAACCAGATTTTTGGCTCTGCAGCCCACTCCGGCAATTTTTTAGTGGCTTTTTGTCGGGCATGTATCTGACCTGCCAGCTTTTTTACATCTACATTTTTATATCTGCCGGCAGAGAGGAGAAGTTGATTAATATCATCGTGTTTGTGTGCTTCGATAAACGCCAGTTCCGTCTCGGTTAAGTGCTTATTCAGATCAAAATCAAGTGGTGTATTGTCGTGGTTCATGAAGCGATTGGTGCAGGCTGATATTCATTCGAAAGTACAGAAATTTCTGTCAATTACATTTCCTGAGTAATGTTCCGTATTGTAAAAGTTATAAATTTTCACAGTTTTCCAAATGATTATCAGTTGATTCTGATTTTAGTGTCATTTTTTCTGAGAATGAACAATAATTTCTGTCCCTGATTGAGTAGGACTAACCAAATGAAAATTATAAATTGACGGCTATTATCCTATTTCGCTATGTTAACCTGTATTGATCATGAGAATAAAGACCTTTGAAGAATACCAGACAGCCTATCAGCAGAGTGTAGATGATCCCGAAGGTTTTTGGGCTGAAATTGGTCAGCAATTCAAATGGCGCAAACCGTGGAAGAAAGTATTGAGCTGGGATTTCAACGAAGCCAATGTGAAATGGTACGAGGGTGGCGAAATGAATATCACAGAAAATGCGCTGGATCGGCATCTTGAAGAAAAAGGTGATCAGGTGGCGTTAATCTGGGAACCTAATGATCCGGATGATGAATCGGTAAGTATAACATACCGTGTACTGCATGACCGCGTCTGCAGATTTGCCAACGTACTTAAAAAACATGGTGTCAAAAAAGGGGACCGTGTCTGTATATATTTGCCGATGGTGCCAGAGCTTACCGTTGCCGTATTGGCATGCGCCCGTATAGGTGCTGTTCATTCGGTTGTGTTCGGAGGATTTTCTGCCAAATCGATTGCGGACCGTATTAATGATTCGGCCTGCACAATGGTCATTACTTCTGACGGAGCATTCCGCGGCAACAAAGTAATCCCAATGAAGGAAACTGTGGATACGGCGTTGGATCAGTGTTCGTCGGTGAAAAACGTCATCGTTATGACCCGTACCCGAACCCCGGTTTCTATGCTGAAAGGCCGTGACTTATGGTGGGAAGAAGAGGTGAAACATGTTGATTCTGTGTGCCCTGCCGAGCCGATGGATGCGGAAGACACACTCTTCATTCTATATACATCAGGTTCTACCGGAAAGCCGAAAGGTGTCG
>DASYHR010000663.1:0-1911 GCA_035998385.1 Dyadobacter sp.
CATATATGAAGCCATTGTAGCCGCCAGGGATTTCCTGCGTCGCCGTTGCATTTTTTTGAAGTTGAAAATCAACCAGTGTGAACGGCGTTTGATTTTGCAAGGGTGATGTAAGTCCCTGGCTGCTTCCGCTATAAACCCGGATTTCCAGTTTTTTACTTTTCTTCACAGGTACGTTTTCAAGTTTCAGTTCTTGCCAGAAAGGTTGTGCCCATCTTTTTTCAGGAGGTAGTATGAGCCACAGTTGCAGAATACGCACCTTCGTTTCAGCGGTGATTTCTTCGGTATGTACAATGCCACTTCCCGCAGTCATCACCTCCAGACTGCCCGTTTCCCAACCCATGCCATTACCTTCAAGGATGAGTGTTACAGTTTCAAATCCGGCGTGAGGGTGCGGACCTCCAGCCGGTTCTCCGCCTGGTAAATCTACCTGATCGTCCATCAATAGAATAAATGGGTCATTCTGAGTGAAACTTCTTCCGTTGATCACCGCGGTGGCGGTATGTCCTTTTCCTAAAAATCCCGGCTGGGCTGGATTGTGAAGTATCTGATCTATTTGTCTTTGTTTCATGATTTCAAGCTTATGTTATACAGAGTGTGTCAAATTTTAGAGGGTGTCAACAGACGTTTGTGTATCTCCGGGAACCTCAGAGCTACTGTAATCCATAAGAATACCTGCACACCTACTGCCATGGCGATGGATTGCTGGTGTTGCAAGTGAGTGACAATCGCTCCGCCCATGTAGGCGATCAGCAGTAGTGAGCCCAGCAGTCCCGTTCTCGGGATGATAAACAATACGAGTGAGATCAGCTCAATCACACCGATTGCCACATATGTTTGCGGGCTGAAACCTATTCCGCCTGCCTGCTCAAGTGCTGTGGGATCCTGTGTCAGCTTCATGAAAGCACTCATTCCGAAAAGAAATGTAAGCACAGCGGTAAATATGTAGCCGGTAATTTTGATTGTTTTATGTGACATGGTTGTAATTTTTAATTGTTGATACAAAATTACAGCACTATGGTATATATTTGTTATCTGTTACAAAAAGGATACCGATTACAAAATGGATACTATATTAACGCACGAAGAGTGCAGAAGGTCGCATCTGGCTGTCAGAGATACACTTGACGTAGTTGGAGGTAAATGGAAACTGATATTGCTCACCGTACTGAGAACAGGCAAGCGCCGTTTCAGGGAATTGTCCCGCGAAGTGGGCATTACGCCCAGGATCTTGTCCAAAGAATTGCATGAGCTGGAAATGAACGGTCTGGTAAGCAGAACCGTATGTGAAACCAGACCCATTACTGTTGAGTATGCACTGACACCCTACAGCGAAACGCTATCAGAAGTGCTTGATGCGATGCAAAGGTGGGGCGCACAGCACAGGGAGAAGATTATCGTATAAGGTGTAAACCAATATGAACTGGCTTACACCTTACCTTCTTATTGGTTATGACTTTTTCTTTTCATGGGTACTTTCCAGCGCCCAGGCGATGAGGGCCGGTTGGAAAAATAATCGCGTCAGTCGTTTCCTATCCGTATCTAGTCCAAAGGCGTCTTTCTGATTTACATATTGAGCAATGTTTCCAGGAAACACGGCCGTGAAGAATGCAGCCGCTATTTTTCCGATCAGGGGCCTATGCCTTGCAGGGGTTGCTACAATAGCAGTTCCAAGTAAAATTTCGGCAACTCCGGAATACACGACGGTATCATCTTTGGGCAAAGGAATGATATCCGGTACCTGAGCCTGAAATTCTTTTCGTGCAAAAGTCAGGTGGCTTATCCCTGCATATACCAATCCCGCGCCCAGCAGGATTCTAGTGGCGGTCCTTATATCTTCATTTTTCATACGATATCAGTTTTTATCTATATAATCACAAATATTGTTCCCCTGTGTAGCGTTGTGACTGCAAG
>DASYHR010000327.1:0-6901 GCA_035998385.1 Dyadobacter sp.
GTGTAACGGTTCATTCGGTTTGAACCAATTCCTATCAATCCTCTTAGTCCACCCGTTCCGAATTCAAGATCTTTATAAAAAGCGTCTGTTAATTCAGTATCATTCGCCTGATCAATCAGTTGCTGAATTGCCTGTTTGGTGTCGATATCATAATCGCCATTAAGCCAGCTATTGACTTTGGCCATTACACCCGGTTCCAGTTTTGCGGTCATAATTTTAGTAGAAAGATTTAAGGTAATTTATTTATGTGGAGGTTGCTTCCGGTAGCGCATCGAAATGCGCGCACCAAAAGCAACCGTATTTACAAGATGTAATTAATGTCGTGTCCGGAGTTTTTATTTTCCGGTTTCAAGTTCTTCCTTGGCCAGTTCTTTCACCGTTTCTTTAGAGGTTTTGTGAATCAATTCCGAAATCAACCCCGTCCAGCCTGTCTGGTGACTTGCACCACATCCACGACCATCATCTCCATGGAAATATTCGTAAAACAGAATGTGTTCATTGAAGTTAGGATCCTCCTGAAGCTTCTTATCCATTCCATACACTGCTCTCTTCCCGTCTTCATCTTTTCTGAAAATATTGATAAGACGATTGGCAATACCCACAGCAGCATCTTTAATCGTAACCAGATTACCTGAGCCTGTTGGATATTCAACCATAAAATCCTCGCCATAATAGGCATGGAATTTCATCAATGAGTCGAAGATCAGGTAGTTAAGCGGGAACCATATCGGGCCTCTCCAGTTAGAATTACCGCCCATGATATCAGTAAGTGCTTCTCCCGGCGTATAATCCACCTGCAGAACTTCCCCATTGATATAGAATTTATATGGATTCTCCTCATGGTATTTCGATAAGGCACGCACGCCGTAGTCAGACAAAAACTCATTCTCATCAAGCATTCGCTTCATGATCATTTTCATCCTGTGGCCACGAAGTATCGAGAGAAGCCTGTTCTCTCCTTTACCTGATTCAAACCAACGCGAGATCAGCCTGGCAAGATCCGGACGGTTAGCTAGTACCCATTCCACTCTTCGCTTGAACACCGGCATTTTATCCAGGTTCTGCGGATCAAGAATCTCTACAGCAAACAGCGGAATCAGACCAACGATCGAACGTACTTTTAGAAGAATACTTTGCCCGTTTGGAATATGGATTACATCGTAATAGAACTGATCCTCTTCATCCCAAAGACTGATCGACGAATTTTTACCGCCGATAGACTCCATCGCACCGGCAATGTGCAGGAAGTGCTCAAAGAACTTGGATGCCATATCCTGATAAACCGGATGTGCCAACGAAATCTCCACAGAGATTCGAAGCATATTGAGCGTATACATGGCCATCCAGCCGGTTGCATCCGCCTGCTGTAACTTCCCGCCAAATGGCATCGGAGTGGATCGGTCAAATACACCAATGTTATCCAGACCAAGGAATCCACCACTGAAAATGTTATTTCCGGTATCATCCTTCTGGTTCACCCACCAGGTGAAATTGAGAAGGAGCTTATGAAATATCTTCTCCAGAAATTCGATATCACCTACACCGTTATTTTGCTCACGGTCAATCTCATATACTTTCCACGTAGCCCAGCCATGAACGGGTGGATTTACATCTGAGAAATTCCATTCGTAAGCGGGAATTTGACCATTCGGATGCATGTAGTATTCACGGAGCAGTATTTCAAGCTGCCGTTTAGCAAAGTCAGCATCGACGCGTGCCAACGGCACACAATGGAAGGCAAGATCCCACGCTGCGAACCAGGGGTATTCCCATTTGTCCGGCATTGAGATGATGTTGGCTGCGTACAGGTGCTTCCATCCTGAATTACGCCCCCACTTTCGTCCCTGGTTAGGCCCGGGTTGAGCAGGATCTCCTTTCAGCCACTCGTATACATTGTAATAATAGAACTGCTTGCTCCAAAGCATCCCGGCGTAGGATTGTCTCTGAATTGACTTCAATTCCGGATCAGTTACATCCTTGTGAAGATCGTCGTAAAAATCGTCCGTTTCCCTGATACGCTTCGCAATGAGATCCTCAAATCCACCAAAAGGTTCAGAAATAGTATGATTTACAAACCGCATACGGAAAGTTGTGCTTTCGCCCGCCTTTACCGTTCTGGTGAAGCGTGCAGAAGCCTTCGTACCAATGCTGTTTGGATTTACGGTATTGGTTTTCCCACCGCTTACAATATAGTCATTGATCCCATCTTTCGGATAAGCAGTTGTATTGGCAGTATTGTATAGCTTTTTGAAATTCGTTTCATTCTCACAGAACAGAAGCTCGTCGGCTCCGTCCAGATACAGATTGTATTTCCCATGTTTCCGGTGTGTTACCTCAATCAGTCTGTGTGAAATACCATTCATCATAGGCTTGTAATTGAAAGCCTCATAACCCCACGACCAGGTATTTCTGAACATGATGGTCGGTAATACGGTAATGGGTGCATCCTTAGGCCCCCTGTTAAATACCGTCACCTTCATCAATATATCCTCTTCATCAGCCTTGGCGTGCTCGATGAAAATGTCAAAGTATTCATTATTCTCAAAAATCCCGGTATCCATGATCTCATATTCCGGATCCTGCTTACCTCTTCTACCGTTTTCCTGACGCAGCTTTTCATATGGAAAAGCCTGCTGAGGATATTTGTAAAGCATTTTTGTGTAAGAATGTGTAGGCGAACTATCGAGATAATAGTACATTTCCTTCACATCTTCCCCGTGATTGGACTCACGGTTGGTAAGACCAAAAATTCTTTCTTTTATCAGTTTGTCCTGGTGATTCCAAAACGCAAATGACAAACAGATATGTTGCTTATTATCTGAAAACCCGCCGATCCCATCCTCTCCCCAACGGTATGCTTTCGAATAGGCCATTTCGTGGGTTATGTAATTCCACGCATCACCATTTCCGCTATAATCTTCCCTCACCGTTCCCCACTGACGTTCTGATAAATAGGGCCCCCACTTTTTCCATCCCCTATTTTCCTTCTGAAGGCTTAATCGTACTTTTTCAGCGCCTAGTGCCATTAATATAGTTTATTTTCTTGATGAATTGATTTCCCTGTAAACGAGCACAATATAGAGAGATAGATGGGAAATGCCCATTAGTCTTTGTATTAAATTATGAGTCGCCCGGATAGTAACCGACTGATCACAATTTGGTTACTCTCAAAATATCAAATTGTTGTCCAATCTGTAATATCACTAAAATCACCCAAATCAGACGCCACCTGAACAGAATAGTCAACATCTCCGGCATAAAATCGCGTCGTTTCTGTCGCCTTCACAGACGTCTCCGTTAGCAGAGGATGCCGCTCAGTATGCACCAGTGCCATTACATCCTCCACATATTCCTTAAACATGAATGGATTCGGAAGTCTGTAATACTTTCCGTCGTCACTATGTAAAACGGGCACAGCACTAAAACTCCCGCCCGCATTGATTTGACCATACAAAAGTCTCGCCGCCACATATTGCTCGTCCGATTCAGTAAACAAAATCCCTTTTACAGGTTTTTGTTTTCCGGTTTCCGCAGTAATTCTGGTATCCAGATCAGCAAGTAGTTCACGAAGTTGCCATGTGTTTTTTCCGGTCCTGATTCTTTCTCTTATAGACTGACGAATCAAATACGTCAAAGCCTGTGTGACATTCAATCCGATTTCGGCCATTTGTTTAAAAATGAACGAAGTCGGAGACATACCGGGAATCGTATTAGGATCGTGTAATAAAATAGTGCCATCAGGTGTCAGGAACCCATCAATCCTAACGCATACATTGATGCCCAGTTGCTCAAAAACCTGAGCTATAACATGCTGTATCTCCTGATTTTTTGCTAATGAGGTATCGACGGGAATCCGCTTGCGGCTGGCGCCGGCTTTGTATTTGGCATTAAAATCAAAAACATCTACCATTTTGATGACCTCACTCGGAGGCAGAGCAAGAGATTTTCCATCGGCAGTTTGAATACATCCGCAGGAAAATTCCTGTCCTTCAATGTACTCTTCAACCAATACCTGATCTTCAGCATTGGAGCTGCTGATGAAAAGTGAATCCTGCGTATTTTGAAAATGCGCGTCAACCGATTCGATCAGTTTCTGGGGAAGGTAAATGCTATTGCCATTGGCTACAACAGGAAATCCTATACCCTCGTCCAGGTTTGCAGTCTTCTGAGCCCATGTTCTCTTCGCTTCAACATCAAGCGATTGCCAAAACGAAGCCTGTATTTCAACCTGAAAAAAACATTGGTTAACTGCTGAAACGAACTCTTCGAGGGAATCCTGTTTTACAATGGCTACACCAATAGAAGAGCCCTGATGTGGGGCTTTCATGACCAACGGAAGTCCGAGGTGTTTCTTTAAAACCTGAAATAAAAGGGAATACCCGTTTGGCACCCACTGACTGAAACGTAATGTCCAGCTTTTCTTTTGCTGACCATTTACGAGCACAATCATCTCATTTTGAAGTATTTTATCAATACCTACAGCCGATCCCATCATACCCGGACCGCTGTAAGGAATGTTATACCATTCAAGCAGACCTTGTATAGCGCCGTCTTCACAGCCAGGACCGTGCATCGCCAGAAAGGCAAAATCAAAATGATCTTTGAATTGAGCAGGTGCTATTTCTTCACCAATAGCAGCCGATACCGGCTCTTTGGCCAATTCCGGATAGGAATCTACATAAGTTTTGAAGCCATCCGTTTGCAGATCAGGAGCAGGATAAAAATCACGAATCTGACCGGAATACATAAAACTGTGTTCCAGCTTGATAAAGCGACCAAAGCTGTCTACGAAAACGGGAATAGGTTGAAAGAGAGATTTATCCAAATATTCGAAGGCGGTTTTACCACCGGCGAAAGAAATCTCCCTTTCACGTGACGGGCCTCCGAAAAACACTCCTATGCGCATAAAGTTATCCTGATTATTTCATTCAAATAGTTGCCGCAATATAAGGCAGTATTTGAGATGAATCAATTCCGGACGACCTGCACACAGGAAATATTTCACCTGAGTCCGGGTCTGATTTTAAAATCAGGCCAGTGCAGCTACGTTAGACGCTACCACCTTATTGACATGAGGAACTGCTTTCCTGATCGACTCTTCGAGTCCTGCCTTGAAAGTCATCGCACTCATCGGGCAGCTTTGACATGAACCCTGAAGTTCCAGAACCACATTCATTTCGTCTGTCAATTCTACCAACTTTACATCTCCGCCGTCGGCCAGCAAATAAGGCCGTACCGATTCGAGCGCCTGCTCTATGAGCTCTATTGTTTTCTCTTTTGATTCCATTATAAAAAAATCTATTCGCTAATATCCAAAAACTTATCAGTAAAGTCAAAAAATGTAACCAAATAACGGAGCATGTAACCATTTTTCCGACTTGTCACCTTTTCCCGGTCTCTACTTAAACCCGTATTTCGACCGGCTTCGTCTTTTCTATTGAAGCATTCCTGATCGCCACCTGGCGTGCAAGTGCTTCGGCAGCGTTGTTGAACGCCTCATTTACAATCTCATTGTTATTCATGATGGCAGGTTTTCCGTCATCACCAGCCTCTCTGATACTTTGTACCAAAGGTATCTGTCCAAGAACCGGTACTCCAAATTTATCGGCGAGTAATTGCCCGCCACCTTCTCCAAAAATACGGTATTTATGGTCAGGTAACTCATCGGGCGTAAACCATGCCATATTTTCAACCACTCCTAAAATCGGTACGTTGATCTGAGGCTGGCGGAACATGGACAATCCTTTTATCGCATCCGCCACAGCCACCTTCTGAGGTGTTGTTACGATTACAGCGCCGGTCACCGGAACAGTCTGCACCAAAGTCAGGTGTATATCACTTGTTCCCGGAGGAAGGTCTATCAACAAATAATCCAGATCGCCCCAGTCAGTATCTCCAAAGAATTGTTTCAAAGCCTGACTCGCCATTGGTCCTCTCCATACCACAGCACTGTCGGGAGGAGTTAAAAATCCAATTGAAATAATCTTAATTCCGTACTGGCGAATTGGATTGATGTAATTTTTACCATTTTTAGGCGTAATGGTTGGCTGCATATTTTCCGCACCAAACATCAACGGCATTGATGGACCAGAAATATCCGCATCAATAATTCCGACACGGGCTCCCGAACGATGCAGTGCCATAGCTAAATTGGCGGTTACAGTAGACTTCCCTACTCCACCCTTGCCAGACGACACGGCAATCACATTTTTCACACCCGGAATCAAAGGGCCGGCATCTCTGGCAGAAGTTACATTTGCCGTCAGATTCACCGTCACCTCTACGTCAGGGCTCAAATGCGTATGAATTGCTTCCACACAGCTTCGCCTGATCAATTCTTTCAAAGGGCATGCAGGTGTGGTAAGTACAACCGTAAATTTCACCTGATCAACTCCTACTTCAATATCACGAATCATACCGAGTGTTACCAGATCCTTTTTCAAATCCGGCTCTTCCACAGTACTCAGCGCCTGCAAAACCTTTTCTTTATTAATTGTAAACTCTCCCATTATACTAATTGAGGATTTTTCGTAAATATCAAAATCCCGGTATTGTTAAATTTTATTTCGCCAATTCTTATTTGTATCTCAATATGATGCAACACGAATATGTGCCAATGAGTTTAATAATCGCCCGGAAATTCTTTAATTCTTCTCTCCGTTTCTGCCAACTCTTCCGAAACATCTGTGGTACCCGCCAAACAGGTAAGCCGCGTTTGAAGATTCTGCAGCATTTTATATTGACTTTCTGTATTGCCGTAAAGCGGACGATGCTGTAACAACTGCCTGATACTCTCCCACTCTTTCATAAAGTCTGTCAGCGACGGATCGACAAAAGCATCTGCAAAAGTACGAAAGATATGCTCCTCCGCTATGCTGTTAGGATGAATCAGGTCCTGCTC
>DASYHR010000666.1:0-2361 GCA_035998385.1 Dyadobacter sp.
AATTGTTAGGATCAAAGCCGTTGACGGTGGTTTCTTTGTAAATGCTCCAGACAATACAAAGGGTATTTTAATATCAGCGAATCACTCGAATGGAGACGAAATGGAAATTTACTTGAGTACGCGCCATATTGGCACTCATAAGTTAGACTCAAATACATATGCCCTGTCATACGGTATGCACCCTAAAAGTTACTTATTGTACAGAACTATAATTGGCGATCAACTAATAACCTCTTTCAAATATACAGGCGAATTAATTATCACAAAAGCTGACACGGCATCGGGGATCATTTCTGGAACTTTTAACTGTTCACTTGGAAGTCCATCGGGTGAAGTGATAACTATTAGTGAAGGCAGATTTGATATAAACTCGAAAACCATAAACCTTTAGTAGCTAAACGACTAAGAACATGAAAAATTTTACAGCCTATCGCTAGGCATGGCATTGCTATGCCCGCTGTTTCCAACATTTGGACAATCTAATGCCCGAACTACCCAGGCGGAAGCTGATGACTACATGGGAAATCTGGACAAAACTTATGTTACTTCCGGCATCTTGTACAACCGAGCATTCCCTGCTGCATCTCTTAACATCTTCAGTACTACCGAACTTTCCAATTCAGGTCATTGGCTCGAATCCCGCGCTGAACTATACAAAGGAGCCATAAATACTGATGGATTGCTTTCAACCGAATCACTACAGAACCTGATATACAAAAGTGTCAATGTGCAAAACGTCGTACCTATTGGTGTCACGCTGGCGAGATTTCAGGAGATAAATCCGACAGCTGTGGAAACAGACGCAGCTGGAAAACTCAGATTAAGAGCTGGCTTTCTACCATCACAAACCTATAATACTAAACAAGCTGTGATTGCTTCTGCACTGGCGCCATCCGTTTCTCTCGGAACCACGAATTTTAGCTTACCGATGTGGTCGGTGCTAAGCAATCAGGGAGTTGGTGTAAGCAATGTAACGATAAATTTTGCGGATGGAGGTCCTGCGAAAACCCTTTCACCAGGAAGTTACTTCGATACAAGTCAGCTATAATAGTCAGGGAACAAAACAACTCACTCTTACGATAATGTGTACAGATGGAAGTCAACGTACGGCAAAATCCGAATTAGAAGTTGATCCAAATGCTCGGGTAACTACAAAATATCCTTATTTCGACGGGATATCAGCTGTCGACTCGTCTCGAATAGAAGCTGACATTTTCTTCCAAGGATATAATGAGTGGTTACCAGATAAAGGACAAGGAGATGTACTTATTTACTATGCCTTTGGTCGCTCACAACTTCGTCGTCCGATTATTATTATTGATGGATTTGACCCCTTAGATACTCGAAGCGGAAAAAAGTTTTACGATGACAATATGCGTTAAATTAATTCATTGGGAGAATCTAAGCGATTGGGAGATGAACTTAGAGTTACAAGTTCGGATAATAGGTACGACATAATCGTGCTCAACGCTCCAAAGTATGAACATGCCTCTACTAACATGTTTATTCCCAATCCCATTTACAATCCAGACATTCCTTTTTGGGCTGTCAATATCCCCCAATATCGGTCGGGGGGTGGAGATTTTATAGAACGGAATGCAATGGTATTGGTAAAGTTGATCCAAATGGTTAACCAGCAACTTCAGTTTAATGGAAGTAATGAAAAAATTACAATTATAGGTCCAAGTATGGGCGGACTTATATCTCGGTATGCACTCCGTTACATGGAGCAGAACAGCGTGAACCACAATTGTAAGCTTTGGGTTTCGTTCGACTCTCCTCATCATGGAGCAAATATACCGATCGGTTTGCAAGAAATGCTGGTACATATGGGTACTGATATGGGACTGGAAGGTCCACGACAGGCTGTAGAAGAACTATTATTTGTGCCGGCAGCCAGACAGATGCTGATTCATCATTACGAAGGAACAGTAAACAATATACCTGGGGGCTCTCCAGGATACCGAGATCGCTTTGTTCAAACCATGAACAACATGGGCTTTCCACAAGCGGCCTGCCTGCGAAAAGTTGCACTCAATAACGGAAGTAAAAATGGTACGAGTCAAAATTACCCGTTGAATGGCGGGCAGGCTATGGCGATAGAGGCTCAACTAACTACTCTGGGATCAATAACATGTGCCTTTACAGCAGGTTTTCTTTGTTTGGCAGCGAAGGATAGGGCTTTTAGTATGAAAGTTTTTACTGCTCCTTCGGGCAATAATTTAGGAAAGGTCATGGATAAAAGCTATTTGAATTTTGGATGGGGTGGAGCACAACGGCATGTATACGGAATGGGGCAACCCAGCATAGATATAATACCAGGCGGTTTCGGAGAATTTTTCCAGGTGATTATAGATCAGG
>DASYHR010000341.1:0-2501 GCA_035998385.1 Dyadobacter sp.
GTTTGACTGTCTTGAAAAATGGCCGGAATAACTTCATGAACGCGGCTGTGAGACCAGTGCCATTTCCTGCAAAATTGCTGGCCACTGTTCCGGGATGTAAGGCGTTGGACGTTACACCATAGCTAAAAAGCCGGTCAGAAAGCTCATTGGAAAACAGAATATTCGCCAGTTTCGATCTCCCATATACGATAAGATCCTGATAGAAATCCGGATTCACTAGTTTATTGATCTTGAAAAAAGCGAAGAAATGCGCTTCGGATGCGACGTTGATCACCCTGGCTCCAGGTTTAAGCAAACTAACCAATCCGGTCGTTAAGACGAACGGTCCGATATGGTTGGTAGCAAATGTCAGCTCAATACCGTCTACCGACTGTTGCTTGTTTTGCACCAGTAAGCCTGCGTTGTTGATCAGGACATCAATTTGCGGGTAACGGCTTATGATTTCATGCACCGCGGCTTGCACCGACCTGATGCTACCGAGGTCACAAAACACAAAATCAGTTTTGACGCAATCCCCTATTTCTTTTTGTAAGGCTTTTACTTTTTCTGCACTCCGCGCTACCAGAATCAGATCAAATCCTTTTTTGGAAAGTTCGACGGCAGTTACATACCCAATGCCGGAGGTAGAACCCGTGATTAATGCGACAGGATTACTCATGAAAATTTAGGAGTGTTAAAGAGATTCGCCACAAATCTAGTCTATTAAATTTATCGATTTAATAAATTAATATTTTTTCATCGGTATGATGAATGGCGTATAGTGAAAACAGATCGCAAGGATTTTAGTTCTGACTAGCATTTTTATGCTGAATATGAAAAACCTTTTTATAACACGTTCGTTTTCAAATTTTGAGCAATCATACCCAACCGGAATTTCGCCTCCAAGCCTGAAAATCAGAATCTTCCTCTAACTTCTGTGAATACATCTGCTTTCGATTCCCTGCTATGGCAATGGTATTTTCGTCCAATGCCGGCAATTGTATTTGTTTACGAAGGTTGCTAAGTTGTTTTTCATCTTCAACGGGATACATGCCTTCATCGTCATACTGTGTTCCGTATCTCTGAGGCCGTGCCTCAAAAAAGCAAATCCTGTCGTGCAGATAAGCGATGTTCTGAGGATTGACGTCTTCTGCCGAATCTTCCATCAACTCATAACAATGCCTCATAAAATCGGCCTCCCCTATCGCATGCTGCACAATAAGCCATGCAGCCTCGCTTGCCTCTTCTCCCACCTTTGAGCGGGTTGGCCAGCCGATTTTTCCAATAATGTCACGGAGCCGAACAGCATTTTCCTTGTGAACCGACTCCATAAACGGGTTATATCCATCGCCTAACTTGTTCTCTGCCAACAGACGTTCCCGTACCTGTAAGTCTTTTTCTGCAAGTTTGATGAGTTCGGAAGCAATTTCAGTTTGGATCATTTTGAGGTGGTTAAAAAAGGAGTTAGTTGGAGTTAAGAAGGTAGAGTTGTCAGGTGTTGGTCAGCCGAATTAAACGCGGAGTTATTTGGAGGCTTGCGCTCAGTTTCGGGGAGAGATTAAATTTTTGTTGGACTTCACCTTTTCTTCCCTGTCTAATTTGTATCAAAAATCAGGTAACAAATCGGTTTTTCAAACTTAAAATATTTTTACTTAATTTGATTGTTATCCTGAAAATCAAGGAGCAACAGCAACATGATACTACAGGATTTCGAAAAAGTAAGAGGTAAATTGCTCATTTGTACTCGAATAATAAAGTGGTTACCAACAGTTATGCCATTGGCGGGGATTTACCTACCAGGCTAGTAAAATAGAAATACCTGCACGCTTTAAATAAAGTAAAGAAATAGAACTCCGACATACGATGACAAAGGTAGAGTACAAAGATATCGACCATTATCATGCAGTATTTCCTGATGAGATACAGCAGAGATTGCAGACCGTCAGAGAGCTTGTGCACAGGATTTCGCCCGATGCTAAGGAGGTGATCAGCTACTCTATTCCTGCATTCAGGATTGATAAAAAGTTTCTGATTTATTACTGCGCATTTCCTAAACACCTGACTATTTCCAATCCGTGGAGCCAGGCGCTGCTTGCCGAATTTGAATCTGAACTCAAAGGCTATAAGATTTCAAAAGCGGCCATTCAGTTTCCGCATAACAAACCACTTCCTTTGGATCTGATAGAGCGTATAATCAAATTCAGAAAAATGGAAGTTGACACTGCAGGTTGACGTTAACCTATTTCAAAATCCTTTAAAAAGATTCCTGTGAACAAGAGCAGCAACGAACGCGTCTATAAAATGTCCTTTGCAGGCGTGTATCCGTATTATATTGCCAAAGCAGAAAAAAAAGGGCGCACAAAAGAAGATGTGCATGAAATCATTTTCTGGCTGACGGGTTATGATCAAAAAGACCTGGAAAGAATCCTGAGTGACAAAACCAGTTTTGAAGCCTTTTTCAACGAAGCTCCGAAGATGCACGAGAATGTATCAAAAATTACGGGCGTAATCTGTGGTTACAG
>DASYHR010000590.1:0-7425 GCA_035998385.1 Dyadobacter sp.
GCATTAGGCCATACTTGCGCGGTGGAGTTTTTGATACTGAAAAATAAATATCCTGGGGAGGTCAACTGAGTTACAAAATAATTATCAGTCAAACAGCGGCCACAACACACCGAAGGAGAAAGCCCGGCCTTGCCCCATGTAGGTAGGCGTGATGTAATATCCCGCCGGCGCTGCGCCCCACAGATTCATATTCACATACGACATCTGGAAAAATAACCTCACACGGCTGATACGGATATTGGCGAAGGCGTCTGTAATGACTCGTCCCTGGACCTGTGTTGTATTCTGCCGGTGAAACTGCTGGGTAACCGGCATATAGGCATCGGCAAAATACGTAGAACGGTAACGGGCAGCTAGGCCAACCTGAATATGAAGCACTTTGGCATACACAAAATCATAAGTCACTTCTCCGCTGGCAAAGATATTCGGCACTTTGAAGATATCGCTATTGTCGGTTCCCGAGAAATAAGCCATCCCTGCAAAGTTCCACCTCTTGAAATGGCTGGCTGTTGTTGCGCCTATGCGGTAGAGGCCGAAGCGACCATTAAACTGGGTGGGCAAGGCAAGTGTATCGTAGTAGATGTAGTCTACAATCTGATGAATGTAAGCATCTGCTGTAAAATCGATTTTACGCGTTTTGACCGGGGCTGAGCCATAGAATGTCAGCACTTTTTGACCGTTGAAGTTATTTGTCCAGTCAAAATTATTACCGAGATATCGTTGTGTGAGAAGATCAGGTGCAGTTTGAATAATCTGCACACCGGCTTTCCCCCATTTGGTACTTAGCTCTCCTTTTAAGTTGTATTCAAAATTGCCTGATAAATTCAGTTCCGCTTCGGCGGTAAGATGTTGTGTTGAATCTTTCAGATAGTAGGCGAGCCACGCGCCGGCAATGTTGTCGAAGCGAAGACCTGTACGATAAGTGGCGTACGGACTTCCGCTCGTATTGTAATCCTGCCCTTTTGCATTCATCCCATACAACCTCGGTCGGTAATATAGCCGATAGTTGAAGCCGGATAAATAACCTTTAAAACCCAGCTTCGTGTCCAGGAGTTTGTAGTAAATATCCTGTCTGGTAGTGGTTGTATCAAACCTGACGTCCTTGTAGATACCGTTGGTAATCCCGGCAGCTATATCCCGATCCGTGTACCGGTTGATGATACTGGAATACTCTCCCTGCTGGAAAAGCTGAAAGCCATTCGCAAGTTTGTACTGTTGGTATACGTGAAAGACGTGACGTCTTTCCCAGGAATTGGCATTATCACTGATACGCGCGGGACCATCGTAAGGATAAGGATCTATTACCCCGGTGATCTCATCCCTCATCAGCATGACTCCTCCCTGTTCCCTTACTTTTTGATTCAAATGCCGGTAATTAGCAAGTATCAGATATTTTTTGTCTTTCGAGAAGAAACTGGCGTGGGCCAGCACCGTCCAGTTCTGACCCAGAAAAGCGCCAGAACTTATCGTATTGTAATTTCCATACTGTTTGTTGGATGTGAACCTTTCAAAATTTAAACCGAAGTTCATCCGGGAGTGCACATTCTGAGAGTAACCGAATTTTCCAAGCGAGGTTTGTTTCCCTCCATTGATGTAGGAGAGATAGGTGTGCTGCGATTTGGTATCGATATATTGAACCTCGTCTGCTTTGATGGCATAGGCATCGTAAGCCCGCATGCCGAGCTGTGTGCCAATATCCTGGCGCGGTTGGAAAAATATATTTCTTGAAGCAGTAAGCGCATTACCCAAATCAACCAGTTTTCCCCAGGATTTATCAATAGGGGACCAGCGGTGAAAGTTGGTTAGCGAAGTGTCAACCAGGTAACGAACGGAATCCCGGTTATTCAGGATGTCATTTTCAAAGTAGTGAAGCGTCGTTTTAGGACCATATATATTTTTGGTACTGTCGTCCAGAACTGCTCCTCCGCCACCTCCGTTACCAAGACCACCGCCTCCTCCGCCGCCAGGCATTTTGATACCACCGGGCAAATTTACCTGCGCGGACGCTTGTGGCTGCCAAAAAACGAAGCTGATAAGGAATAGTGTAATACTAAAAGCAATTCTCATAAACGAAACTATAATACGCCGTTTTTAATGGATATTTTGGGTTTGTTGTCGTATCCAGCCATCAAAGTTGCTGGTGTCATTTTTGAAATCTACGACGATGGGTATGTAAACAAATTGAGCTGTTACACCCGCCTCTTCCACTAATGGTTTCAGCTTAACCATATCCTTTTCGGTTGTGACTACAAAAGTATCGTTTTTTAAGTACTTAATCAGTCCTTTCAGATCGTCTGTGCTGTAATTGTGGTGATCAGGATAAATAATTTCTTCAATAACGTTCCAACGTTGCTTTATATGTGTGCTAAACGTAGCCGGATTAGCAATGCCAGCTACCAGTTTAACATTATTTAACGTAACCAGACTTCCGTTATAGCTGACGGGAGCGCCATATTGGATGTAGGAAAAGAAAACCGGCGCTTCGTATTTGCTGTATTTGCGGATTCCGGAAACAATCAATTTCTTTTGACTTTCCACCAAAGTCGTCGGGCATTTCGTTACGATGATGGCATCTGCCCTTTGAGCACCGGCTCTTGTTTCGCGCAGGCGTCCGGCAGGGAAGGGCAGATCCTCATAAAACGGGCGGTAATAATCGGTCAATATAAGCTTCAAATCCTGTATGATCGCTCTATGCTGAAACGCGTCATCCAGCAAAAGTAGTTTGATATCCGGCTTGATCTTAGCGATTTCTCTGGCGCCATTGACACGTTTTTCGCAAACCGCAACGACGACCGAATCTCCGAATTTTTCAAAATACTGTAAAGGTTCATCTCCGATCGCATCTGCATTCAGGGAAGGCTTGGCCAGTACAAATCCTTTTGTTTTTCTTCCGTAACCTCTGCTGAGAATTGCCGTGGGGTATTCATTGGAAAGAAGACGCACAAGATACTCTGTCATAGGGGTTTTGCCGGTTCCGCCAACGGTAATGTTGCCGACGGAAAGGGTAAATTGAGATGGACGCTCTGACCGGAAGATTTGCTTATCATACAGGAGATTCCTGATACTGGTAATTAAACCGTATAACCAGGAGAGAGGGGTCGATATGACTTTTATCCAATTACGTTCTGCCATTGTATCTGCATAATTACGTATTTTTTGGCTAATATTGCACCCCTGAAAAAAACTGACACCATAAACCATGCCGTTAAAAATCGTCTTTAAACCTCATACGCTGCGCTTTAAAAAGCAGGCAGGAACGTCGCGTGGGTTTATGACTGAGCGAAAATCATGGTTTGTCCGTATCTCAGATACCGAACAGCCCGGGGTGGAAGGTTACGGTGAATGTGGTCCGCTACCAGGGTTGAGTATTGATGATTTACCTGATTTCGAAACTCAGCTTGCCGATGTCTGTTCGCTTTTTAATGAGCTTGACCTGGAAGTATTTCCTTTTAATCTTTCCATCATTCTTCAGCAGGTTATCCCTGATCACCTTCCGTCAGTACGTTTCGGAATAGAGACTGCCTTACTGGATTACATGAATGGCGGAACAAGAATGATCTATGCAACACCATTTACCCAAGGCGGGGAAGGAATTTTGATGAACGGGCTGATCTGGATGGGTGATTATGATTCCATGCAGGAACAGGTTCAGCAAAAGCTGGAACAAGGTTTCGGTACTTTGAAAATGAAAGTGGGTGCGATTGATTTTCATCAAGAACTACAGGTTCTTTCCTCGGTGAGAGAGCAATATGATGCGTCGGAAATTACGTTACGTGTGGATGCCAATGGTGCATTTTCTGCTGACAACGTCACTTCCAGACTCGCAGAGCTTGCCAGATTTGATTTGCATTCGATTGAACAGCCGGTGATGGCAGGACAACACGAGTTGATGGCAGAGGTTTGTGCCAGCTCGCCCGTGCCAGTTGCTTTGGACGAGGAGTTAATCGGGGTGTTTGACTATCGCGATAAATTTGCTTTACTGAAGAAAATTCAACCCACCTATATTATCCTGAAACCGGGTTTACTTGGTGGGTTTCAACAAACTAAAGAATGGATCGAAATTGCCAACCGCCTGAATATCGGATGGTGGATTACTTCTGCACTTGAATCGAACATCGGTTTGAATGCTATTGCACAATTTACTTCTACATTTCAAAATGAGCTGCCCCAGGGACTAGGGACAGGGCAGCTGTATCACAATAATTTCGAGTCTCCGCTCTATATCTCAGATGGACATTTGTTTTATAATCCGGATATAGATTGGGAATTGCCATATTTTGACTGATAGGTTTTATTCGCAATGAAGTTATATGCTTACCGTTCAGACCGCATAAAAATGCGTTCAGACCGGAATTGATCTAAGCCCATTCCACACCTTTCCTAAGCCATCCTACCGTAGCTGCTTCCCTGGAACCACTTTCCGGTATCAGATTATATTCCCAATTGGCCTGTGGTGGCAGGCTCATAAGTATCGACTCTGTACGGCCGTTGGTCTCCAGTCCAAATTTGGTTCCTCTATCCCAAACCAGATTAAACTCAACATATCTCCCTCTGCGCAAGTATTGCCATTCTTTTTCCTCCTCGGTAAAAGGGATGTCGCGGTATCTGTCCATGAGTTTGGTGTAAATCGGAGCGAAGCTTTCACCTACATCTTTTACAAAAGCAAAAAGCTGTTCTTTGGATAATCCCTGTCCGTTTCCTTCCTGGTCTGGTTTGAGATAATCGAAGAAAATCCCGCCAACGCCACGTGTCTCGTTGCGGTGCTGTATATAAAAGTAATCGTCGGCCCAGGTTTTAAAGGTAGGGTAGAACGATGCATGATGTTGATCACAAACAGCTTTGAGGTGTTGGTGAAAAGCACGTGCGTCGTCTTCAACCACATAATGCGGAGTGAGGTCGATGCCGCCACCAAACCAGCAGGTCCCGTTGCTCAACTCAAAATAACGTACATTCATGTGAATGATTGGTACATGGGGATTAGAGGGATGCATCACAATAGATACGCCAGTAGCTGTGAAGTGATAGTCATCATTTTCTCCCAGGTTCATTTGCTGCCTGAGGCGCGGATGTACTTCACCGCGCACGCTGGAGAAGTTGACACCCCCTTTTTCCAATACATTTCCATGCTGTATCAACCGGGTTCTGCCACCTCCGCCAGAATGATGTTCCCATGCATCTTCCTTAAATTTGGCTATGCCATCGGTCTCCTCAATGGCTGCACAAATATTGTCTTGTAATGTTTTGAAAAATGACTCTATATCTTCGATAAGCATATGGTGGTTCTTGAGTTTCCGGGCAAAAGTACGGTTTGCCATATTGGTAGCCAAACTATATGAAGTTGGATTTTCGGTAAAACAATGATCGGACGCTATGAAAACAGACAAGGACGAAGCGTTGGCCCGTCCTTGTCTGTTGTTGAAAAAGTGTAAGTATTTACCTGGATTCTTAGTCGTCAATCCTCAGAAAACCTCCGCTCAGATTGAATTTCAGCTCTACCCGATTTGAGAGTTTTACTTCCTGATCAGTTTTATTCTTTTCCCATTCTACGATAAAATGGTCGGCATAATTGGCCTTCACATACTCCAATACATTGGCAGGAACGACGGAGTCCGGCAGTTTCAGGCTCAGAGGACTCTCTGCATCGTAGCAATCACCATTTTTATCAAATGTGAGTTTTACCTGATTGTCCAGGATCACATCATAGGTTACTTCGAGATCATCTCTTTCTTTCACTACCTGTTGCACATTAGCTGTAGGGAAATGGGTCTCCACGTATTCGCGGGCGCCGCCTGGCATCTCGTTTTCATTTACTACTTTTTCTTTGTCGCAGCCTGTTAGCAGGATTAAACTAAATGCAAGACTGGTTAGTGCGATTCTCATAAGATGTCAGTTAGAATATTGATAATGTTTAGCCTTTGACAATGCATAAAAGGTTTCCCCCTATGTATCTGCAAATAAATTTATGTTTGTGATCGTATCGTAACGCACTATTTTTGTGCCAACACAGTAATTTACCTTTACGTCGATATGATCCGAATTCTATTTCTAATCTTAATCTGTTCTTCTCTATCCTTTGCGCAAGCTTTCAATTCGACGATCCGTGGAACGGTAAAGGACGCGGATTCAGGATTGCCTTTGGAAGGCGCAACTGTGAAGCTTCTGCCTGGCGCCGAAGGAACAGTTTCCAGCTCTGACGGCGGCTTTCGTTTCAACGGGTTGCAGCCGGGGAGGTATCAGCTTGTTATCTCGTATGTTGGTTTTAAGACTGTGACAATTCCTGAAATTTTGTTGGAATCTGGTAAAGAAAATGTGAATCAATACCGGTTGTCCTCTTCCAATACTGATTTGCAGGAAGCCACTGTATCAGGCAGTCCATCTTTGGCGGTGAACAGCGTACAATCTATTACTGTGGAACAAACATACAGATATGCAGCTACCTACATGGATCCTGCTAGGGTAGCTACGTCATTTCCGGGCGTGGCTGCAGCCAACGATCAGGCCAATGGGTTGGTAGTTCGTGGGAACTCTCCGAATAGTATGCAATGGAGGCTGGAAGGTCTGGAAATAGTTAATCCGAATCATTTGTCCAACGCAGGTACATTCAGCGACCGACCGACTTCGACGGGCGGTGGTGTTAATATTTTGAGTACACAATTACTGGCTACATCTAATTTTTTATCCGGGCCATTTCCTGCGCAGTATGGCAACGTGACAGGGGCTGTACTTGATATGAATCTTAGGAAAGGCAATGATGAGCAAACCGAGTTTACAGCGCAGGCAAGTCTAATAGGTTTTGATTTTGCAGTTGAGGGGCCACTTTCTAAAAAATCAAAGGCGTCTTATCTGATCAATTACCGCTACTCCTTTACAGGTTTGCTTGGTTCCATGGGAGTAGATTTCGGTGGAGAAAAGATCAATTTTCAGGATTTGTCATTTAACCTCAATTTTCCAACGGTAAAAGGCGGCAAATTTACAGTTTTCGGGATGGGTGGTGATAGCAAAAACGTGTTTTCATCTGACAAGGATACCACAACTTGGGAGTTTGATAAAGACGGTCGTAACATTTTATACAAAAATAGAATGGGAGCGGCAGGTGCAACATTTGACCAACCATTGAATGATAAAGCATCTCTTCGGATGGCTGTTGTCGCTTCCGGACTGACCACGTCGAGGGACGCATTTGAAATCAGTCCGTTGACCTTACAACGCAGCGAACAAATCGGAAGTGATGAGTTGGTGAATAATAAAATTTCCTTCAACACCAGATTGAATTATCGATTAAATGCGAAAAGTAAGTTTAGCGGCGGTTTTTTCGTGACGACGCAAAAATATGATTTGAACATTGCCTATCCCGAAGCGAATGTCAAATCCTGGTTCGTGCAGCCTTTTGTAACCTGGTCCTATCAGCTCGCTCCATCGCTTACA
>DASYHR010000672.1:0-1942 GCA_035998385.1 Dyadobacter sp.
ATCATCACAGCTCAGAAAAGTGTACTCGAGGCAGAATTAACACTTGCTAATGTACAGACAGATCAATATCTGGCACTGATTGAGTTGTACCGCTCAGTTGGCGGGGGTTGGAAATAATCAACCTGAACAAACAGCATAGGAATCAAAAAAACCGGACAAGTTTGAGCTTGTCCGGTTTTTTGATTTATCACAATAGGCGATTACTTTTTCTTAGTCCCCGCCAGACTTGGTTCTTTAGATATCTGAATCAGATCTACCAGCATTCTACCGGTTTCATTGAGATAAATATCTTTTTTCTTTTTCACTTCTTTGGGCGCTTCTACAGCCTTTCCTTCAACTTCTTCCTCGTCATCCTCTGCATCCTGACCTAGCTTTTTCATTGCAGCACGTTTTTTCTCTGCTTCTTCACGCTCCACTTTACGTTTCGTTTCCTGAAGAGACACAATTTTGTTCTCACGTGCTTTTTTGAATTCGTCCAGCGTTTTTACGAGCGTTTTCAGCTCTTCATCGGATTTCAAACGGCTGTTGTATTTATCCTGCAATTGAGAAATAATCTTCTCATTCACATTGTTCGTCACCTCGTATCTCGACGATGGAATCTGATCCCATGGTAACGCGCTTGGCTGCGAACCCTCGCCATATTCGTTTACCTTAAATGCCGACGGCAATTCCAGATCCGGCATTACACCTTTCAGCTGGGTGCTGCTTCCGTTGATACGATAGAACTTAGCAACGGTAAGTTTGGCTTCGCCCAATGGTTCAGGATATTTTGTGTCGTACTGATTCAGATTAATAAGCGTCTGAACGGTTCCTTTACCGTAAGTCTGCTCTCCTACTATAATACCGCGTTTGTAATCCTGAATAGCGGCTGCGAAAATTTCAGAAGCAGAAGCACTAAAACGATTCACCATCACAGCAAGCGGACCATTGTAAGCAATCGACGGGTCATTGTCAGACTGCACATCAATTTCTCCCTGGCCTTCTTTCACCTGAACAACAGGTCCTCTGTTGATGAACAAACCAGTCAACGAAATCGCTTCTGTCAAAGAACCTCCTCCGTTGTTACGCAAATCAATCACGATACCATCCACGTTTTCACCCTGTAATTCAGTGATCAGTTTCTGCACGTCACGGGTTGTGCTGGAGAACTCTTTTTCTCTCTGCTGTGCACCTTCAAAGTCGCGGTAGAAAAGCGGAATATCAATTACACCCACTTTGTAATCTTTCTTACCCGAAGTGATAGACACGATCTCCTTCTTCGCACGCTGTTCTTCAATTTTGATCTTTTCGCGTACCAAACGGTATTCTTTTGGAGGCGTACCCGGCAGCGCATCTGCTGATATAATCTGCAACCGAACCACTGTTCCT
Organism: Dyadobacter sp.; assembly: GCA_035998385.1. Taxonomy (GTDB): domain Bacteria; phylum Bacteroidota; class Bacteroidia; order Cytophagales; family Spirosomataceae; genus Dyadobacter. The sequence continues at coordinate 1,369 of DASYHR010000672.1, forward strand.
TTCGCGCCTTTAATCAGCTTCACAGCGTCATCCACGAACCAACCAACGATATCCACAATCTTGCCTTCGTCACCCTGAGCAACACCGGTGATTTTATCCTCCTTCTTCAGCTGTTTACCTTTGAAAGCAGGACCGCCAGGAATTACTTCCTTAATTTTAATGTAATTATCCTCTTCCTGAAGCAAAGCTCCGATACCTTCCAATGACTGGCTCATGTCCTGCTTGAAGCGATCGGCTGCAGTAGGTGCAAGGTATGAAGTATGCGGATCCAATGACTCAGCATAGGAATTCATGAACATTTGAAACACCTGCTCCGTACGAATTCTCGCCAAAGCACGGTCTCTGTTTTTATACCTGTCACGAAGTGTTGTCGTGATAGACGAATCGGCTTTTCCTGATAGTTTCAGATCCAGCGCCTCACTTTTCAGGTATTTACGCCAGGTGTCATTCAGTTCTTCGGCGTTCTTCGCCCATGGCGCTTTTTCGCGATCCGTATTAATGGATTCGTCGGCAGTAAAGTCAAAAGGTTTTTCTTCCTTCAGCAATGCCTGGATGTATTCACTTCTTTCCTTAT
>DASYHR010000623.1:0-7400 GCA_035998385.1 Dyadobacter sp.
AGTGCGGGAAATTGAAGAGCATATTTTTTTTGATAAGCTCAAAATCAGAAATTGGAAATAAGCCGGTGAAACGTCAGCGGTTCCGTTTGTCAAAATATACAATGCCCATAACGGGATCAGTCTACCTTTATGATGCATCAAACTCATTTCAGCTATGAACCTTATTGGAAATATTATCTGGCTCGTGTTCGGAGGATTTGTAGTTTTCCTTGAATACATGATCGCCGGGCTTGCACTGTGCGTAACGATCATCGGGATTCCTTTTGGAATACAGTGTTTCAAAATAGGTATTCTTGCTTTGTTCCCTTTTGGAAAACAGGTGCGGGAAGTACCGGGAGCAACAGGTTGTCTTTCAACAATTTTCAATATCATCTGGATCGTAATCGGAGGTATATGGATCGCGCTGACACATCTTGTTTTCGGAATACTTCTGGCCATTACGATTATTGGTCTGCCTTTTGCTAAGCAACATTTCAAATTAATGAGTTTGTCTTTTACACCCTTTGGTAAAGATGTGTACTAAAAGCAGCAACCTATGATCAATGAGATGAATGCAATCGTGATTACCGAGCCGGGTGCTCCCGATGTAATGCAATTACAGAATAGGGAAATCCCCAGTCCCGGCGCCGGAGAAGTCCTGATCCGCGTATTTGCTGCAGGTATCAACCGGCCCGATGTACTGCAACGAAAGGGCGCATATCCGGCTCCGCCCGATGCCCCGGCAGATATTCCGGGACTGGAAATTGCAGGTATCATTGAAGCATGCGGAGATGCAGTGACCAACTGGAAAGCCGGAGACAAAGTATGCGCTTTGATGCAGGGTGGCGGCTATGCCGAATATGCCATTGCACGCGTTGCTCAGTGCCTGCCTGTACCCGGCGGATTCTCCTTTGCAGAGGCCGCGTCTTTACCCGAAACAATGTACACCGTTTGGCTTAATGTGTTCAGGATAGGGAAGCTTCAGGCTGGCGAAACCTTGCTTGTACATGGTGGCAGCAGTGGTATTGGTATCACTGCCATACAGCTGGCCGTCGCTTTTGGCGCACAGGTTTTTGCAACCGCAGGATCGGATGAAAAATGTAAGGCTTGTATAGCTCTGGGAGCCGAAGATTGTATTAATTACCGTAACCAGGATTTCGAGACGGAACTAAAAGACAAAAAAGTTGATGTCATTCTGGACATGGTCGGAGGTAGTTACATCTCCAAAAACATCCGTCTATTGAAAGAGGATGGCCGGCTGGTTTTTATCAACACCATGAAAGGCAGCAAACCGCCTGTAGATGATCTCCCCGATTTTGGTATGGTATTACGAAAACGCCTTACTATTACCGGAAGTACGCTTAGAAATCGCGAGCCCGAATTCAAGAAAAAATTAACCAATGACATTTTTGAACAAGTATGGCCGGTTATTACATCAGGCAAATTTAAGCCTGTTATACATGCGACTTTCCCGCTTGAACAGGCATCCCGGGCCCATGAACTGATGGAGAGCAGTGAACATATTGGCAAGGTAATACTCACTGTTGATCATCGTGACTAAGCTGGCATGAAAAGCATTTTCGCCTAAAACCGTTAAATTTGTCCTTTGTAAAATAGCGTAGCAATGAAGTGGGAACAGTTACTTTCTGCCAAAAGGTGGGGAAGCGAAGAAAAATACAACGGAGATCCGGCAGAAGCAAGATCAGAATTTCAGAGAGATTATGACAGGTTGATCTTTTCATCCCCATTTCGCCGCTTACAAAACAAAACGCAGGTATTTCCTCTTCCGGGAAGCATTTTTGTACACAACCGGCTTACACACAGCCTGGAAGTAGCCAGCGTTGGTCGTTCATTGGGACGCATTTTCTATAATAAATTAAAAAAAGAGGATCCCGGACTTGATGAAAAGCTACCGCTCATCAGTGAGATTGGTAATATCGTCGCGGCGGCATGCCTGGCACACGATCTGGGAAATCCTGCATTCGGGCATTCCGGCGAGGCTGCAATATCTCATTATTTTACAGATGGAGGCGGATTGATCTATAAGGATAAGGTTACGGCAGCACAATGGGCAGACCTCACACATTTCGAAGGGAATGCGAATGCATTCCGTATTCTCACCCATCCGTATGCAGGTAAAGGTTACGGCAGTTTTGCGCTTACGTATTCCACGCTCGCATCCATCGCAAAGTATCCGTGTGAATCTCTGGGTAATGATAAATCAAATATTTACACCAAAAAATATGGATTTTTTCAATCAGAACAAACTGGATTTGAGCGTATTGCCAAGGACCTTCATCTTGAAAAAGTAAGTGACAATCCCCTCACCTACAAACGCCATCCGCTCGTTTATCTGGTGGAGGCCGCAGATGATATATGCTACAGCATCATCGATCTTGAAGACGCGCACAGGCTTAAAATCCTATCTTACAATGAAGTGGAAAGTCTGTTGCTCAAACTATGTAATGATCCGAAATTACCAGCCAGACTTACTGAAATTGAGGATGATGATGCGAAAATTAGTTTGCTACGCGCGAAGGCGATCAGTGTATTGATTTATTCGTGCTCCGAACTTTTCTTCCGGGAGCAGGAGACAATATTAAACGGAGATTTCAATTACAGCCTCATTGACAGAATCGAAGAGCCGTACCGCTCTGTGATGAAGGAGATCAGTGCCATTTCAATCAAGAAAATATACAATTATTCGTCTGTTGTACAGATAGAAGTAGCGGGTTACAAGGTAATGGGAGGCCTTTTAGAGGAGTTTATACCGGCTTATCTGAATAACAAATCCAATTACACCAAAAAGCTGGTTGAGCTCATACCCAAACAATTTATTACCAGGAATGAGGATACCTATTCCAAAATTCAAACGGTACTCGACTTCGTCTCCGGCATGACGGATATCTATGCCGTGGAGTTGTTCAGGAAAATCAAAGGAATATCCTTTCCTTCAATCAGCTAGATCAGTATTATCCGGGAGGCCGGGGCTTTGCTTTTACCAGAAAAGTTTTTGTAAATTGTCTTGTAAAACTTCACTTAGCGCCACGGATGAAACTCGATCAACTTGTTTACACGAGTGAAACCTCTTCTATATCCCTTTCAGCTGAACCGGATATTATTTTTGTTTTTGGAAATCGTGAATTGCTGGAGACCAACTCCGTAATCGCACGACTCCGGAGCCGGTATCCAAATGCAATCTTTTCGGGTTGCTCCACGGCAGGTGAAATCGCAGGAGAGTCGGTAAATGACAATACCATCGTCATCACAGGTATTCAGTTTGAAAAAACAAAAATCACGTCCTCACTGGTCACTCTTCAGGAAGTCGAGTTTGACAGCTTTGCTGCTGGTCAGAAGCTTGTATCCCAGCTGCCATCTCAGGGGCTGACGCATGTATTTGTCGTATCTGACGGGCTGCATGTAAACGGAACTGACCTTGTTAACGGCATGCGTGAGGTACTGGACGCCCATGTCACCATCACAGGAGGTCTTGCTGCGGACGGTTCGCATTTTATAAAAACAGTAATTGTAGAGCCCGACGGCACCATTGCGACTGAAAGTGTAGCGGCTATTGGCTTTTATGGTGATGCTATTTCTATTGGTTTCGGATCAAGAGGCGGCTGGGACAGCTTTGGGCTCGATCGGCTCGTTACCCGGTCTACTGATAACATCTTATATGAAATTGACGGGCAGCCTGCCCTGGATCTTTATAAGTCTTTTCTGGGAGACCAGGCGAAGCAACTTCCTGCATCTGGCCTGTTATTCCCGCTTAGCATGCGCGATAGCGAGAATAAGGCTCCGGTGGTACGTACAATACTGGGCGTGAATGAAGAGCATAAGAGTCTGACCTTCGCCGGAGATATTCCTCAGGAATCATTCGTCAGGCTGATGAAGGCTAATAATGACCGGCTTATCAATGGTGCTGAAGAAGCGGCAGCAGCGGCGTTGGATAGCCGGGAATCTGCTCCCGAATTTGCATTACTTGTAAGTTGCGTAGGCCGCAAGCTGGTTTTGAAACAAATAACCGAAGAAGAAGTCGAATGCGTATCGGAGGTGCTTGGCAAACCTGCCATAGCCGGCTTCTATTCCTATGGAGAGCTTGCTCCTTTCAACAAAAACACGCAGTGTGAACTACACAATCAAACCATGACCGTCACCACTTTCAGAGAAATATAAATGCTGACTTCTGAAATTACCGAAGCGATCTACCATCGGTTATTAAAGCGACAAATACGTAAATCTCTACCGACCGACCTGGCGGAAGATCCTCGTATGCAAGAATTCCTCAATTCAGTAAGTAAAGCGTATCTCGAATTCCAGGCGGATTTGAGCCATGCAGAGAATATTCTTGAACAAAGTTCCGGCGAACTTTTCAAGGCCAATCGTGAATTGAGCCGTATTGCCGAAGAAAAAACGAAAGAAGCAGCTAGCTCCAATCAGCGATTGGATGAAGTGGTAAGCAGCATTTCGGAAGTTTTGGTGCAATTGGATAACGAAGGACGGTTTATATATTTAAATCCTGCGTGGGAAACCATTACCGGCTTTTCTGTTGAAGAAAGCATTGGTAAGAAATTGAATGACTACATTCTGAATAATGCAGACAACCTGCCCGACTATACGGCTCTGGAAAAAATCGAAGATACGGTCAGGATCATTACCACCGACCACTCCGAAAAATGGCTGGGAATTACACTCAATACGTATACATCCGGCGACAGTGAGAGTGCGGGCTATATAGGAACATTCGCAGATGTAACGCAAAAGGTAGAAGCAGAAAAAAAGCTCAATCTCTATATGCGGGATCTGGAAAAAATCAACGCAGAGCTCGACCAGTTTGCTTATGTAGTAAGCCACGACCTGAAGGCTCCGCTCCGGGCAATCAATAATTTATCGGAATGGATAGAGGAAGATATCGGAGAGATGATAGAAGGAGACACGAAGGAACAGTTCAGCCTGCTACGAGGACGGGTACATAAGATGGAAAGTCTGATAAACGGCATTTTGTCTTACTCTCGCATAGGGCGGATCAAACCAGTTAAAGAAAAATTTCTTATTAAGAGCGTAGCCGATGACTTATGCGAAACTTTCAGCTCCAAAAACCCGGTCAGCTTTCACCTGAACGGGGATATCAACTTCGAATTATTTTCGGAGAAAATTGCCCTGGTCCAGGTTCTGCAAAACCTGATTTCAAATGGCATCAAGTACAATAACAAAGAAACCATAGAAATCTCTATTGGCTGGACAAAAAAAGATAATCAGGTTGAAATTTACGTCAGAGACAACGGACCAGGTATCAGTCCTGAATTTCATGAAAAAATATTTGTGATTTTTCAAACATTACAATCGCGGGATGAGATAGAAAGCACTGGAGTAGGCCTTGCCATTGTGAAGAAAATCATAGAGGAAAAAAAAGGGTCAATCAATGTAAGCTCGGTGATGCACGAGGGTTCAACATTTACATTTAACTGGCCACTGATTGAAGATTAAACAGAGAATTTTAAAGGCTTTAAATATTTATCTATGTCAGTTTCCAGTGCAATTCCATTAACTATCCTACTCGTGGAAGACGATGAGGTAGATATCATGAATGTGAAACGAGCATTCAAAAAAAATAACATCAGCAATCCGCTCCTGGTAGCTCATAACGGTATTGAAGCGTTGGAGGTGTTGCGTTCCACAGAAAGCGATGCGCCCAAACCCAAGATTATTTTGCTGGATTTGAATATGCCCCGAATGGGTGGCATTGAATTCCTGAAAGAGATTCGGCAGGATCCCGCGCTGAGCAAATTGTCTGTATTTGTAATGACAACTTCTAATGAGGATGGCGACAAAATAGACGCTTACAATCTGAACGTGGCGGGATACATTCTGAAACCTCTTTCGATGGACAGATTCATATCTGCAGTATCCACGCTCAAGAGCTATTGGACACTTTGCGAATATCCTTTGTAACTACACCTACTCATCGCACACGTTATAAAAACATGATGACGCCTCTCAATATTTTACTTGTCGAAGACGATCACATCGACGCCATGGAGTTTCGCAGAGCTATCTCCAGGAGCCAGGTTGAAGTTGAAGAAATACGCGTATGCAAGTATGCAGAAGAGGCACTACTGTTATTGGAAAACTGGTTACCCGATTGCATATTTATTGACTACCAGCTTCCAAAAACCAACGGCCTTGAATTACTGCGAAAACTTAAAGAAATAGCTCCTCACATTCCGCTGATCATCATGACTTCTCAGGGGGATGAACGCATCGCTGTAGAAATGATGAAAGCGGGAGCTATGGATTATTTCCCGAAAGCTGAAATTACGGCTGAAAAAATGACGCGGCTCTTCCACTCCATGTGGCAGATGCTTGTGACAGAAAAAAAGAGAATCGAAACTCAGAAAGAACTGTCGGAAAAGGAAGAATTAATTGATAAAATAACGCTTTTGTCTCCGAATATTATCTATGTAATCGATATAGAAAACCGGATTGATGTTTTTCATAACAATCAGATCTGGCCCATACTTGGGTACAGTAAAGAAGACCTCGCATTAAACTCTGAAACCTTTATTTTTCAGGCTATACATGAGGATGATCTCCCAACGATTAAAGAACACTATCATCGTATCCGATATCATGTGCAGGACGGGGAGGTCACGGAAATGGAGGTGCGGCTGAAGCATAAAAACGGATCTGAAATCTGGATTATTACCAGAGAGGTTCCTTTCAAAAGAAATGATGAAGGAACAGTGCAGCAGGTTCTCGGTACTGCTATTGATATTACCCGTCGCAAGTCCATGGAAAATGAACTGATCAAGGCGAAAAGTGACGCTGAAAAAGCATCCCGGATCAAATCTGATTTTTTATCAACCATGAGTCATGAAATCCGTACACCAATGAACGCGATTATTGGTTTTACGGATTTGTTACTGGATAGTGATTTATCCCGTGAAAGCAGCCAGTACCTTAAAACGATTAAATACTCTGCAGATAATCTGATGGTTATCCTGAATGATATTCTAGATTTTTCAAAGATTGAAGCCGGGAAATTTGATCTTGAAAACTTCGAATTTGACCTCAGAGAAAAACTGGGATATCTGGAGAAAACATTTGAAGTAAAATCAAAGGAAAAAAGTATCGAACTGGTTTTCAGCATTGATACTGCTGTACCCGAGCTATTGACGGGTGATGCATACAGGCTCAATCAAATTCTTGTGAACCTGCTCAGTAATGCGTTGAAATTCACCCAGGAAGGTTTTGTAAGGTTATCAGTCAAGGTTGAAACTGACACTACAGAGCAAATTGACCTGCGGTTTGAGATTTCCGATTCGGGAATAGGTATATCGAAAGACAAGCTGAATACCATATTTGATAGTTTTTCTCAGGCACATAACAACGACGCTACAAAGTATTTTGGAGGTACCGGG
>DASYHR010000667.1:0-6653 GCA_035998385.1 Dyadobacter sp.
ACGAAGCGAGGGTGTAAACCATTGTTTGAAGAAACCTACGGCCATCATCATCGGCATTGTTCCCAATCCGAAAAGCAGCATATAGAGTCCGCCACCTGCCATACTTCCGGTTGCTACTGAGCTGATCAGCGCAAGATACACCATGCCGCAGGGGAGGAGTCCATTAAAACTTCCCAATAAAAACCAGCTGCTCATTTTGCGACTGCGCAGCATATCACTCATTTTTTTCTTGACAAACCCTACGCCTTTTTGCCAGAAAATCGGGGTGTGTAAATAGCTTTCCAATTTGGCAGCCCAAAACACATAAACCAGCATAGCCACACCAGCGAGTATAGATAAATACCGCAGGTATCCGATCCAGGCAAGCGACGCACCCACAGATCCAATTAGGAAACCAAGTATTCCGTATGTGAGCGCCCGTCCTGAATTATAGATAGCCAGCGCGGCAAATTGTTGAAAGTGGTTTCCGTTTTGAACGGGTAACGCAAGGGCTATGGGGCCGCACATACCTATGCAGTGAAAACTGCTCATCAGCCCCATTGTAAATGCCAGATATGGAAGAAAGGTGATCATGTTTAATTCATCACGATAACGTCTTCGTTCCAATAGGTTTCTGTTCCATTTTTCCAGTCGATCTGAAGACGATAGCGGCCTGCAGGAATTTTCGCGGCGGGTATCAGTTGCTGATGTTCGCTGGCGAGAATAGCGAAAGTGCGATCATTTTTTTCATTCGCGGGACAATATAATTTGATCGTTCCTGATACCTTATGATCTGTAGTACTCTTAGGATATGTGATATGCAGACCTTCGTTTTTCATTTCCCAAACCAGCGGTTTTTCAAGCTTGTTGGCGCGGTTGGTCTTATTGATCTTTTCCTGAAATTTGGTTTCTTCTTCGTAATACTGACTTGTAACGAGGTCAATCTTTTGATTTGTACTCATGCTTACAAGTACGAGTATCATGGCTACAAAACCCAGATACAAAATGGCAATTCCGGTACCCCAATTAAATTTCATGATAGTGACGGCTTTAAGCCTTAATGTTGAATAATCTTTACGATGTTATTTGATCAGTTTTGAGGAGCCATGAAGGTTGTTTCGAAGGTCTCCAGTTTGTCCTTATTTTGGTAAACTGATAATTTCAATTTGGTTTTTCTGTTAGTCAATTCCGATTTGGGAATAACAATGAATACAGTTCCCTGAGCCATGCCTGCTCCGTCCAGCGTGAGGTCTGGTGTTCCGGCAAAAATCAGTTTGCCTTTGGAGTTTTCCAATACCAGTTTTGGGCGCACCACATGATTGGTTTTATTGAAAATCTTGAATGTATACAGATTACTGATCGATCCGTCTTTGTTTTCTACATACTGACTACCCGGAGCACGGAACATAGTGGTTTGTGTATCCGTTCTGGAAGCAAGCATGAAGCCGAGTCCGGACCAAAGTAAGATCAATACAACTACATAACCTATTACCCTTGGAGTAATGAGTTTACTGGTTTTATTGACGATGGCATTTTCTGAGGTATAACGGATCAATCCACGGTCAAATCCAACTCTGTCCATGATTGAATCGCAGGCGTCGATACAGGCGGTGCAGTTTACACACTCCATCTGCATGCCGTTACGAATGTCGATGCCTGTAGGACAGACCGCCACGCATTGGTTACAGCTGATACAATCGCCTTCAGTACGTTCCTTGCCTTTATGCAGTTTGCCTCTTGTTTCGCCCCGTTTGTAGTCATAGGCCACGACAATCGAATTACGATCCATCAATACGCCCTGCAAGCGACCATACGGACAGACGACCGTACAAGCCTGGTCGCGCAACCATGCAAAATTGAAATAAAAAATAACCGTAAATCCTACGATACCAGAGAACAGAGGAATGTGGTCGCCGACCGGTTCACTGATAATTTTGCTCAATTCATCGACACCAATCACGTAGGCGAGCAGCAAATTGGCAATCAGGAAGGAGACTGTCAGGAAGAGAAAATATTTCGATCCTTTTTTGACGATTTTATCTGCATTCCACGGCGCTTTATTGAGGAGTTTTTGTTTGCCAGCATCACCTTCAATGGCATATTCAATTTTACGGAAAACCATTTCCATAAAAACAGTCTGCGGACAAGCCCATCCACACCACAGCCTCCCGAATACAGTTGTAAAGAGAACAATGAACACCATGAAAGAAAGCATGGTGAGCCCGAAGAGCCAGTAATCCTGCGGGCCTATAAAGATTCCGAAAATGATAAACTTACGTTCGAGGACATTGAACAGTAGAAGTGGTTGTCCGTTCAACTTAATGAAAGGCGCGGCAAAAAGCAGGCTGAGTAATACTACCGTGAACCAGACACGGCGATTGTGCCAGTTACCTTTTGGTTTTTGAGGATAAAACCAGTTTCTCTTCCCATCCTCCGTTACCGCGTTGAAATGATCGCGGAAGTATTCGTCCTGCTCGGGAATATCAAAGGTTTTCATTGTATTTGATATTTGTGGAATATGAGGGCAAGCAACACCTGCTCACCCTCATACTCAGATTACTATTTTGCACTCAGCTGATCTCCTTCATAAAGTTCACCCTGCGCTTCTTTGGGTGTTGCTGGCTTGGTGCCTTTCAAAGACAATACATAACTCGCTACCTTTTGAATATCCGGAGGAGACAGTTGTTTCTCCCAGGAGATCATGCCTTTTTCAGGCACACCGTATTTGATTACTTTGAATACATCATGAACACTGCCACCATGCAGCCAATAGGCATCGGTCAGGTTTGGTCCTACAGAGCCTCCGCCATCAGGTCCGTGGCAGGCCGTACATTTTTCCTGAAATAAGGTCTGACCTTCCGAAAGTATAGCGGCGTCAGTCAATGCTGTTACCGAGTTCTCATCCAAACTTGCACCTACTTTTTCCATATAGGCTTTCTTTTCAATTTCAGCCTGAGCGATTTCTTTGTCCAGTTCAGCGATTTGCATATCACCCATTCCGCTGAAGTAGTAGGCTGAATACCCGATAGCGATCACAATGGTTGCCACAAAAAGTGACTGTAGCCACGGTGGCATACGGTTGTCGAGCTCCATAATACCGTCGTAATCGTGTCCGTCAATCAGAATCTGTTTTTCGTCTTTCAGCGATACTCCTGCTCCCACAAATCTTTTCCACCAGTGCTCGCTGAATACAGCGGTCGATTCACCGTTTGGTCCTTTTTTGCCCGACATCTGGTTCAACAGATTTAGAGCATTTACCAGAAGGATTACTACCAAAACGGTGATGAAGAATAAAACGCCCAGTACAATGTACAGGATCAGGTCAGTGCCGGTGACTGCCCGCACAGGTTCTGCCTCCTGTGCCGTAGCAGAAAAGGAGGCAAAACCAATCAGTAGTAATGACATGACTGATTTTTTGATAACGCCATCATTCAATGGCAGACTGCTCATTTTACCCAGCGATTTTTTATCGATTCGTAATACGAAAATGATCAGAGATGCGAAGAACAGGAAGAATATGACCAGCGAAATCAATGGGAAGACTTCAATCCCCACAATGTTTTCAAGATATGTTCGAAATTTCATGATAATAAATTATAATGATGGAATACACGGACAGATCACTTATCGGTCTTGATATCTGTTCCCAATCGCTGCAGGTAAGCAATCAGCGCAATGATTTCTTTCTTCTCATCTGCCTTGATGCCGCTTTGTTTGAGTCGCTCCTGAATTTCTTTGGACTGTTTTGTTAGCTCCACGTTCGCTATTTTATTGTAATCCTTTTCGTAAGGAACGCCAAGCGTTTGCATCGCTCTGATTTTCGCAGCAGTCGTAGATGTATCCAGGTCTTCCTCCAACAACCATTCGTAGCGAGGCATAATGGAACCCGGCGACATGCTGGTTGGGTCTTCCATGTGGTTATAGTGCCAGGAGTCTGGGTACTTGCCGCCTACACGATGCAAATCCGGGCCGGTACGTTTCGATCCCCACTGATGCGGAAAGTCGTATACGAATTCACCTGATTTGGAATACTCTCCGTAACGTTCAATCTCAGCACGGAACGGACGGATCATTTGTGTATGACAAACGTAGCAACCTTCACGAACGTAGATGTCGCGTCCTTGTAACTCAAGTGGTGTATAGGGTTTCACCGCGGCGATAGTCGGAACGTTGGAGTCAATCATAAAAGTCGGGATCATCTCAATCATGCCGCCAATGGCTACAGCGATCAGTGCGAATATAGTCAGAGCTAAGGGCTTGCGTTCAAACCATCTGCGGTGCCAGTATTCGTTTTTGCTGGCGTGCCAGATTGCGCTCAGAGGCATTGCTTTTGCAGTTTCGTCCGGTACCAGTTTACCTTTTGCGGCCGTCATCCAGAGGTTATAGATCATCACTACAAATCCGATGATGTATAGCGTTCCACCCACACTTCTCAGGAAATAAAGCGGTGCAAGTTGTGTAACGGTTTCCAGGAAATTAGGGTATTTCAAAAGCCCCTCCTTCGTAAATTCCTGCCACATTGAGCTTTGTACCCAACCAGCCCAATACATTGGAACTGTATAGAAAATGATACCTAATGTACCGATCCAGAAATGGAAGCTCGCTGCTTTTTGTGAGTACAACGGGCGGTTGTACAAACGTGGGAATAGCCAGTAAAGCAAACCGAAAGTTAAGAACCCGTTCCAGCCTAACGCTCCTACGTGTACGTGCGCCACGATCCAGTCGGTGTAGTGAGCGACAGCGTTGACATTTTTGAAAGAAAGCATCGGGCCTTCGAATGTCGCCATACCGTAAGCGGTGATTGCAACGACGAAGAATTTGAGTACGATATCTTCACGAACACGATCCCAGGCACCACGCAAAGTCATCAAACCGTTGATCATCCCACCCCACGACGGAGCGATTAGCATGACCGAGAATACTGTTCCCAAAGTCTGCGCCCATTCAGGCAGCGCGGTATACAACAAGTGGTGAGGTCCCGCCCAGATGTACAGGAAGATCAGTGCCCAGAAGTGTACGATGGATAGTCTGTAGGAATAGATGGGACGATTTGCTGCTTTTGGCAGGAAGTAATACATCAAACCCAGGTAAGGTGTCGTCAGGAAAAATGCAACCGCATTATGTCCATACCACCACTGCACCAGCGCATCCTGAACCCCTGCATATACCGAGTAACTTTTGAACAGAGAAATAGGTAAGGCAATACTATTGACAACATGTAGCATGGCTACAGTGATGAAAGAAGCCAGGTAAAACCAAACAGCCGCGTAGATATGCTCCGTGCGTCGGTTGATGGTCGTCATAATCAGGTTGATAAGTGCAGACACCCACACAACAGCAATCGCAACGTCCAGTGGCCATTCCAGTTCAGCGTATTCTTTGGACGTAGTAAGCCCCATTGGAAGTGTAATTGCGGCTGCAAGAATGATAAATTGCCAGGCCCAAAAGTGAAAGCGGCTCAGCACAGGGCTCCACATGGGCGTACGCAATACACGTGGTGCTGAATAATACATACCTGTGAAGAACCCATTACCTACAAAGGCAAAAATGACGGCGTTGGTATGGAGTGGTCTGATACGGCCGAAAGTCAGATATTGAATATCCATATTCAGATCTGGAAATACGAGCTGAAGTGCGGCGAGCAATCCAACAAGCATCCCGATGAGTCCGAACAAAATTGTCGCAATTGCGAAATTCCGTACAATTCGGTTGTCGTATTTAAACTCGTCCAGCTCGACAGATGCAATACCCGGATGTGGAACGTTTGACATAATGTTAAATAAAATTTGGTGAATAGAGTTTTACTGATTGCTGCGGCATCGCGTTGGAATACCGTAAGGTTTTAACTGAAAGGCATGATTTATTTTGGCATACAAACGGATTACTTATCGGTAGATTCCTGAGTGGTGTCGTCGAGTAAAATGCGAACCGAAGGTGTATAGTCGTCGTCAAAATGTCCTTTTCTGACAGACCAGATAAACCCGCTCAGGAAGCCGATTGCAATGAGCAAGCTGACGGTGATCATGATATAGAAGGCACTCATGGTGGTGTTGAAATCAGGTTATATTGATGGGTCAAAACTACCGGGTTCATGCCCCGGGAACGATGATGTTGCGCTTGTCAGAAACATGACCTTACTCAGTTTTTGACCCACTTCCTCGCAGCCATATTGCTGGCAATTGTCGTAAACGCCACAATCGTTATAGAACTGACAGGCATCAGGATTGCAGCAATGACAGGTGACAGATTACCGGTGATAGCAAAAGCCAATCCGGTGATGTTATAGAACAGCGAAATTCCGAAACTCCATTTAATAATCTTTTGCCCGGACCTTGCCAGCCTCATGTAGGCAGGTAACTTCGTGAGCTCGTTTCCTTCCACAATGGCATCACAGGAGGGGGAGAAGTTGTTGATATCATCGGATACGGCGAGTCCCACATTACTCTGACGCAATGCTCCGGCGTCATTAAGTCCATCGCCCACCATCAGTACGTTTCTGCCTTCCGCTGTCTGCAGGTTTTCGATAAAACGTAATTTTTCTTCCGGTGTCTGGCTGAATAATAAGCTTGAGCTATCGCCGAAAATAGGAGTAAGTAAAGCTTTGTCAGTCGGTTTATCCCCTGACAGCAAGTAAGTGCGGTAGCCTTCGCGCTGTAATTCTGCAATGGTTTCGG
>DASYHR010000684.1:0-2809 GCA_035998385.1 Dyadobacter sp.
AAGATGGTGCTGAAGGATTTGATAGCACTACCATCGTTGAGCAGTTGCCCGGTGAACCCTGCCAGAAAAGGAAAGTGTTCCTGCCGGAAAATGGTGTACAGACTGTAACCGACCTGGTCATGCGTGATGGTTGGCTGCTGATCAGCCGCTGGGTCGGACTGTGGCATAGAAATCTTCTGACTCGGTATGTAAACACTGCCAAGCGTTTTGGCTGCTTCGAACCGTATACCTTCCAAGCTGGTTTTCGCCTCAAACAGATCCGGATATTCTTCTGCCAGTTTGAATAGGTCAGGCTTGTAGAATCTCGAAAAGTAGTCCGCACCTCTGCGACTTACTAATGTCACGAGCACTTTGTGTGCATGTGCGCACAGTTTTTCTGTTTGCTCATTACAGCTGCAGCAAACCAGTAGATGCCTGGGAAGGATGGTTATCCGTAATCTTGTCAACAGTTTGCCGAAAGGTACTTCAAGTTCAAGAACCTGATCTTTGTATCCGACAAAGGTGATGTCGAAGTAAGAGAGTTTATTGTTTCGGACAGTGTTACCAAATACATGATGACTATCGACAATTTCTTCTGTAAGTGAGAAATTTTGATCCTCAAACGGGATCTGGTAATCCATATCGGCAGTCCGTTGCACGGGCGGCACAACTGTGATAACAGGATTTTTCATAGTAAAAGGAGTTTAAAGTGTGGCAACCATATTTGTTTGCTCCTGGAGTGAAGCGAGTTTGCTGCTGCAAAGCGCATCACTGACGTCTTTGAACACTTCCACTTTTTTCAGTAATGCCTCAGCCTGCTGAGTAGTGACTTGAAAATCGTTTTGATAGCGGGTATCCAGATAGGCTCGGTTAAGCTTTTGGAGCAGGATCTGATCTTGTTTACTATTGGTGAAGATCTGCGGAATCTTTGGTGAGAAGTAGCAGCAGAGTGCAAGCAGCCTGGAAAGATGATGGATATTGTACCGGTATCCCATCCATACCCTGATCAGACCAATGGCTGACTGCTCCATGGCTTGATGCAGCAAAAACAGGCAAAGCTTGAAATCCTGATCGGTAAAGCGCTGACGGGCGGAAGCAAGAAACCCCTTGGACAGCGCGCTGTGATGGCTAAAAAACTGCCGGGCATCTTCATGGTATTGGGCAGGGATTCCAGCGTGAATAGAAGACAGGGCGTTATACCCGTCCGATGTTGTCAGTAGCAATCCGGTTTTGAATACCTCACAAAAAAAGCGGTTGCCATCAGCCAGAAGTTTGTCTACCTGCCCGCTCCAATGGGAAAAGACCGTTATTTGAAGGTCCGGAAAGTGATGATTCAGAAAGTCCTGAATCGTGTGCTGCTGGCTTTGGCGGGTGTGGGTAACTACTAAAATACAATAAGCCTTGAACTCTGTATAGTGGTTGGTGGCAAAGCAGCTGCAATCAGCAGATGCCGCTTGCCGGAAGCCAAACAGAAAGATGTGTTGGATGTCAAATTTTAAGCAGATCGCTTCGACAATGCCAGATAGATCATGCTGATGATCTTCGCTTAATATATGTCCGTTCAGCTGCATAATACGCTTCTTTTACCTGTTAACAGAAATGACAGGGTGAAGTAAATCTGCTGACAGCGTATAATCCATTCCGGATTTTTCTATTTTAGAACTGCCGCGGAATAAAATATACCGAATGGACACAGAAGAGAATGTTTTGCAGATTTGGCTAAAACCGGTTAACTTGCTATTATGAATATGACAGGTGACAAAACGAGCAAAATCCATCACGGCAGAAACATCAAGCGTTTCCGAGAGATGCTTGGTATCAAACAAGAAGGTTTGGCCTTTGAAATGGGAGAAGAGTGGAGCCAGAAGAGAGTGTCTCTCTTAGAACAAAAAGAGGAAATTGAACAGGATATTCTTGAGCAAGTTGCTCAGATTCTGAAAGTACCAGCAGAAGCGATCAAAAATTTTGACGAAGAAGCGGCAATCAATTATTTCAATACATTTAATGATCACAGTGTTAGCCACGTTATAGGTAATTACGGCACGTACAACTTTAACCCGATAGATAAATGGGTTGAAGCGCTTGACGAGAACAAGAAATTATACGAACGTCTGCTTCAATCAGAAAAGGAGAAAGTAGAATTGTTGCAAACGATTCTCAGCAACGGTAAGGACAGATCTTAATCATCAATTCCGGTCGCATTGAATCCTTCAAGGCACATTCGTAAATTCCTTTATGCGTCGCTGCTTCTGGTATTCCCGCTAGTATCTTCGTCGCAGACCGCGGAGCTAGATTCTATACTGAGGATAATCGAAAATCAACCTGATCGTATCAGGTTGATTTTCGATTACGTGGCTGACGAGATACAGTATGATACTGATAAAGCTCAAATGCTTCGACCCAATTACCAACTGCACTGGTCGTCCAAGTCGGTTGTGTTAGAGACGATTAAAAGGCGGAAAGGGGTCTGTGAACATTATGCAGAGCTTTTTAACGAGCTACTTAGACGTGCTGGTTATGAATCTTATACCGTATCGGGCTACACTAAGGGGCCAACGAAGATAGAAGAAAAGGTGTCTCATGCATGGAATTCATTAAAAACCTCCAAGGGCTGGTATCTGTATGATCCTACATGGTCTTCTGGCACCGTTGACGGCAATTTTCAGTTCGTAAAGGATCTCAACGACACCTGGTATAAGGTTCCGCCGGAGGAGTTTATTCTAACCCATATCCCGTTTGACCCCATCTGGCAGCTGTTGAACCCGCCACTTTCCAATCACCAGATCAAAGCCAACGACTTTAGCCAGGGCAAGTCCAATAATTACAGTTT
>DASYHR010000712.1:0-9454 GCA_035998385.1 Dyadobacter sp.
ATGCCGTGACATCCTCAACAGAAAGATCAAAAAGCTTGGCTTGCATTTATTGGGTTACCGCAAGGTGCCTACACTGAACAATACGCTTGGTGAAGGTTCTCTTTCTGTTGAACCGCATGTAGAGCAGATGTTCATCAAACGTCCGGATGAAATTACGGACGACCTTGCTTTCGAACGTAAGCTATACATTCTCCGTCAGGTTTCAGCCAGACTTATTACTGATACTGTAAAAGGTTCAAAGGGTAAATTCTATTATTCGTCCCTATCCTGCCGCACCATTTCATATAAAGGACAGCTTACAACTGCCCAGTTAAAATATTATTTCCCTGATCTGGAAAACGAAGCTGTTGTGTCCGCGCTTGCCGTAGTGCACTCCCGTTTCGCAACCAACACAGTTCCTGCCTGGGAATTGGCTCAGCCATTCCGCTACATTGCGCACAACGGTGAAATCAACACTGTTAAAGGAAATGTGAACTGGATCAGAGCCGGAGAAAAATCATTCTCTTCTGAATTTTTCACAAAGGAAGAAATGGACATGGTTCTGCCGATTTGCGACAGAAACCAGTCTGACTCGGGTAACCTTGACAACGCCATTGAATTGCTTCACCTTTCGGGCCGTTCATTACCACACGTGATGATGATGCTGGTTCCGGAAGCGTGGGATGGCAACGAGCAAATGGATCCCGAACGTAAGGCATTTTACGAATACCATGCCTCCATTATGGAGCCTTGGGACGGACCTGCTTCTATCTCGTTTACAGATGGGAAAATGGTAGGTGCCACGCTTGACCGTAACGGACTTCGCCCTTCACGCTACTGGGTACTGGACGATGATACCATTATCATGGCATCAGAAGCCGGGGTCCTGGAAGTGGATCAGGCAAAAGTTGTAACAAAAGGTCGTTTGCAGCCAGGCCGCATGTTCATTGTGGACATGGAGCAAGGCCGTATCATTCCTGATGAAGAAGTGAAAGCAAGTGTTTGCGCAGCTCAGCCTTATCAGCAGTGGCTTGACGAAAACAAGTTGCACGTTGATCAGTTGGATGCACCGATAAGAACGTACCGCCCTTACGAGGAGAATGCACTTCTGAAACGTCAGGTTGCCTTCGGGTATACTTCTGAAGACCTGCGTATGATTCTGGCTCCGATGGGGCAGACAGGTCTTGAAGCGATTGGTTCTATGGGTACGGATGTTCCTCTGGCAGTATTGTCGGAGCAAAGCCAGCACTTGTCCAACTACTTTAAACAGTTGTTTGCTCAGGTAACCAACCCGCCAATTGACTCGATTCGTGAGCGTGCGATCATGTCATTGATCTCCTTCGTAGGAGCAACAGAAAACATTCTGACTGAAAGTCCGATACATTGCCGCCAGATTGCGCTGCAACATCCTGTACTTACGGTACATGAGTTTGACAAACTTCGTTTTGTTGACAAAGCGGGTTTCCAGGCAAAAACCATCAATACCTATTTCCGTGCAGACCAGGGCGGAAAAGCTTTGGAGAGAGCACTTGAGAGAATCTGCCGTTATGCGGTAGACGCGATCGAAGACGGATTTGAAATTATCATTCTATCCGATCGCGCCATTGACTCCGACCATGCGCCGATTCCGTCGTTGCTGGCAACCGCTACTATCCATCACCATTTGATCCGTGAGGGATTAAGAGGAAAAGTTGGTCTTTTGGTTGAAGCAGGTGATGTCTGGGAAACGCATCATTTCGCAACCCTGATCGGTTACGGAGCGGCGGGCGTTTGTCCGTACATGGCTTTCGAAACCCTTTCTTATATGAATAGGATTGGAATGATCGAACAAGGCTTTGCTGACGAGAAATTACATTACAACTATATCAAGGCTGTTAATAAGGAGTTGCTTAAAATCTTCTCCAAAATGGGTATCTCTACCCTGCAGTCCTATCAGGGAGCGCAGATATTCGAGTGCGTTGGTCTGAACAAAGACGTGGTAGACCGCTATTTCACAGGAACGATTTCCCGTATCAGCGGTATGGGTATTTCTGAAATAGCCCGTGAAATATTGGTACGTCATAAAGTGGCATATCATGAAACACCTGAAGAACACCCGAAACTGGAAGTGGGTGGTTTTTACCAGTGGAAGCAACGAGGTGAGGCGCACATATTCAATCCGCAGTCGGTGCATTTATTACAGCAATCGACTAAAAACAACAGCTACGAACAATTTAAGAAGTTCTCCCGACTGATTGACGATCAAAGTCATAAGGCTTTAACATTGAGAGGATTACTTCGTTTCAAAAAAGGAAATCCAATTCCTTTGGAGGAAGTTGAGCCGGTTGAAAACATATTCAAACGTTTCGCCACGGGTGCGATGTCATTCGGATCTATTTCATGGGAAGCGCATACAACCCTTGCTATTGCGATGAACCGTATTGGTGGTAAATCCAATTCAGGAGAAGGTGGTGAAGATGAATTGCGTTATACAAATCTGCCAAACGGCGATAGTATGAACTCGCAGATCAAGCAGGTTGCTTCGGGACGTTTTGGTGTAACCAGCCATTATCTGAGCAACGCAGGCGAGTTACAGATTAAAACAGCTCAGGGTGCAAAGCCGGGTGAAGGTGGTCAGTTACCAGGATTTAAGGTGGATGACTGGATCGGACGTACGCGTCATTCAACTCCGGGCGTAGGCCTTATCTCCCCTCCTCCTCACCACGATATATATTCTATCGAGGATTTGGCTCAGTTGATATTTGACTTAAAAAATGCGAACAGAGCAGCAAGAATCAGTGTGAAACTGGTATCTGAAGCAGGTGTGGGAACAGTCGCTTCCGGCGTTGCGAAAGCGCATGCGGATCACATTCTGATTGCAGGTTATGACGGAGGAACAGGTGCTTCGCCTTTAAGTTCGATACGCCATGCAGGTCTCCCGTGGGAGCTTGGTTTGGCAGAAACACACCAGACACTTGTTCGCAACAAATTGCGTGGCCGTGTAACTGTTCAGGCTGATGGTCAGTTGCGGACAGGCAAAGACCTTGCCGTAGCAGCACTACTTGGGGCTGAAGAATGGGGTGTTGCAACCGCGGCGCTTGTAGCTGCAGGTTGTATCATGATGCGTAAGTGCCACTTGAACACATGCCCTGTGGGTGTAGCGACACAACGTAAGGAGTTACGTGCACTATTCTCAGGAAAGCCGGAACACGTAGTAAACATGTTCACGTTCATGGCAGAAGAACTACGCGAGATCATGGCTCAGCTTGGTTTCCGCACAGTGAATGAAATGGTGGGTCAGGCTCAATACCTGGAACTACGCCATGATATCAAACACTGGAAATATAAAAACCTGAACTTTGACGCCATTCTGTACAAAGAGGCTGGTATCAGCGTAGCACAGTTCAAGCAGGAAGAACAAGATCACGGTATTGATAGCATCATTGACCTTGAATTGATTGAAGCCGCAAAACTTTCAATCGAAAACAAGGAGGAAGTATACAAAGAATTCCCGATCAACAACCTGAATCGTGCGGTGGGTACGATGCTTTCCAACGAAATCTCCAAAAAACATGGAGGCGCAGGATTGCCAAAAGGAAGTATTCACTATAAGTTCCGTGGAACTGCCGGACAAAGTTTCGGAGCGTTTAACACAACCGGTGTTCGTCTTGAACTCGAAGGGGATGCTAACGATTACTTCGGAAAAGGGCTTTGCGGTGCTGAATTAATCGTTTATCCTGACAGAGACTCCAAGTTCAAACCAGAACAAAACATCATCGTAGGAAACGTTGCGTTTTATGGAGCAACGTCCGGAGATGCCTATATCAGAGGAACAGCAGGCGAACGTTTCTGCGTACGTAACTCGGGAGCCAAAGTGGTTGTAGAAGGCCTGGGTGACCATGGTTGTGAATACATGACGGGCGGACTTGCCATTATCCTTGGCGAAACCGGAAGAAACTTCGCTGCAGGTATGTCTGGTGGTGTGGCATATGTTCTTGACAAAGCCGGAGATTTCAAGGAAAAAGTAAACATGGAAATGGTTACGCTTAACGAGCTTAATGAGGAAGATCAGGGCATATTGAGAGAATTCCTTGACAAACATTTCCAATACACAACCAGTAACGTTGCCTTCCAGCTGATACAGAATTGGGAAGAGTCTGTGAAGCGATTTGTGAAGGTCTTACCTACTGATTTCAAGAAAGCACTTGAAGGACGCGGGATTACACTTGCACAGCAGATCGCTGACAAAAACGTGGTGTATCAGGATATCGTTGTAGACGTAGATCATCTGTAACACTTTTTGGCCCGGAAGCAATTGGCTGTTAGCTACACCGGGTTAAAACTTTTTTAAACGGCCCGATTCAATCACGATTAATTTGAAAGAAAAATAATGGGAAAACCAACCGGATTTTTAGAGTTTGAAAGGGAATTGGCTAAAAAAAGAGCTGTTGATGAGCGCCTTCAGGATTACAAGGAGATCGAAACAGCGCCAACGGATTCAAACTCGAAACAACAATCGGCCCGCTGTATGGATTGCGGGATCCCTTTTTGCCATAATGGTTGTCCGCTGGGTAACATCATACCAGAATTCAATGATGCTGTTTATGACGGTAACTGGAAACTGGCGTATGAAATTTTGTCTTCGACCAACAACTTCCCTGAGTTTACAGGAAGGATCTGCCCTGCACCCTGCGAGTCTGCATGTGTACTAGGAATAAATAAACCGCCGGTTGCGATTGAGTATATCGAGAAAGCAATCATTGAAAAGGCGTTTGAGCTGAATCTTGTAAAACCAAGAATTCCTAAACGCCGTACAGGTAAAAAAGTAGCTGTGGTAGGCTCTGGCCCTGCAGGACTTGCTGCTGCAAGCCAGCTGAACCAGGCAGGACATTCAGTAGTATTAATCGAAAGAGCTGATCGCATGGGTGGACTACTTCGTTATGGTATTCCTGATTTCAAACTTGATAAAAAAATCATCGATCGCCGTCTTGAAGTAATGCAGCAGGAAGGCATAGAATTCCGCACTAATGTAAATGTGGGTGTAGATATCAAGGCGGACGAACTTGAAAATGATTTCGATGCGGTTGTATTGACAATGGGGTCGACTGTGCCGCGTGATGTAAAAATTGAAGGTCGTCACCTGAAAGGAATTTACTTCGCGATGGAATTCCTGAGCCAGCAGAACAAACGTGTGTCGGGTATTGAACCGGTTGTAGATCACCGTGGCGTGAAATACAAAGACGGACAGCTGCTTGCAACAGGTAAAAATGTGGTTGTGATTGGCGGTGGTGATACGGGCTCTGACTGCGTGGGTACATCCAACCGCCATGGAGCAAAATCAGTAACTCAAATTGAGTTGATGCCAATTCCGCCGAAAGAACGCGATGCAAGCACACCATGGCCTAACTGGCCGATGATGCTTCGTACATCTACTTCTCACGATGAAGGTTGTGACAGGCATTGGTCTATCAATACAAAAGAATTTGTCGGTGACGAAAATGGCAATTTGAAAGCGATTAAAATTGTAGATCTGGATTGGCAGAAAGATGCTGAAACTGGTCGTCTTCAGATGAAAGAAGTTGCAGGAAGTGAGCGCACTATAGATTGTGAACTTGCACTTTTCGCTGCCGGATTCCTTCATCCTCAGCAGGAAGGACTTTTGAATAACCTTGGACTTGAATTTGACGACAGAGGGAATATCAAAACCAATGGCTATCAATCGACTGCTAATGAGAAAATTTTCGCTGCAGGTGACTGCCGCAGGGGACAATCTCTGGTAGTATGGGCGATCAGCGAAGGTCGTGAGGCAGCGAGAGCTGTTGACGAATATTTGATGGGAGAATCTTTCCTCGAAGCAAAAGCTGTTTCGATGTTCAATCCTTCTTTTGCTCACGTATAGAATACGGAATTGAATTTAAATAATACTGAAAACCGTACGTAGTCCGTGCGGTTTTTCTGTTTTTGAATGCAGGGCCTGCCTATTAATCAATGATCTGTATATTTGCACGTGGATTCTGCCGGTTGGTGGAGAAATGAAGAAATAGTTTTCCTATGTTTTTGCACTATTCCCCTTTCTGGTTAAAAGCGTTTTATCCCCGTTATACCTGGCATATCCCGGTTCAGGAGAAAAAGATTTTTCTAACATTTGACGATGGGCCTATCCCGGATGTTACAGAGTTTGTGCTCGACGAATTAACCAGGTTTGGTGCCAAAGCGACCTTTTTTTGTATCGGGGACAACGTGCGTAAGCATCCGGAAGTATTTTCGAAGTTGGTGCAGCAGGGTCATTCAATAGGCAATCATACCTTCAATCACATCAACGGATGGAAGACGGATGGCGATCTGTACATGAACAATATCAGGATGTGTGATGACCAGCTAGACCTGCCAACTAATTTGTTTCGTCCGCCATATGGTCGGATTACCAAAGCACAGGCACGCATGTTACCTGCTGAACGCAAGATCGTGATGTGGGATGTATTGAGCGGCGATTTTTCTCCAAAACTTTCACCTCAAACCTGTCTGGCTAAAAGTATCGAGCATACCCGCCCAGGATCCATTATCCTTTTTCACGATAGTATCAAAGCATCGAAAAATATGCAGCACACGCTACCGCGATTTCTGGCTCATTTTGCTCAACAGGGATATCAATTTGATGCAATACCCATGACGAACTAATCAGGAAGAAGCTTTAATTCTCCCTATATACAAATATGATTGAAACCCACGCGCATATTTACAGCGACGACTACAATGATGACCGCGAGCTGATGCTCGAAAGAGCCTGGAATGCAGGAATAGAGCAAATCTGGATGCCCAATTGCGATCATGCTACTATTGAGCCTATGATGGCTCTGGCTGATCAATACCCGGACAAGTGTTTGCCCATGATTGGCTTACATCCCTGTTACGTAAAAGAAGATTTCGAAAAAGAACTTTTTATCGTTGAGGAATGGCTGGGAAAAAGAAAATTTATTGCGATTGGTGAAATAGGGATGGACATGTTTTGGGATAAAACCTTTCGTGCACAGCAGGAAGAGGCATTCCTGTACCAATGTAAACTGGCCATCAAACATAACATTTGGGTTGACATCCATAGCAGAGATGCCTTCCATGAAACTGTAGCCCTGATCGAAAAACTGGCAGATCCTTCTCTGACAGGTATTTTTCACTGTTTTACAGGTTCACTGTCTGAAGCAGAAAAGGCAATTGAACTCGGATTCAAACTGGGTATAGGAGGTGTTGCCACCTTTAAAAATGGCGGTCTTGATAAGGTGATACCATATGTAGATATAAAACATCTGGTTCTCGAGACAGATAGTCCATACCTGGCGCCTATGCCCTATCGTGGCAAAAGGAATGAAGTTTCTTATATTGAACTGGTTGCACAGCGAATTGGTGATTTGAAACAGATCAGCAAAGAAGAGGTGATAGATGCAACCACAAAAAACGCCTTGTCGATGCTTTCGGCATAATACATTTCAGATCAGCAATGTCATACAATACAATTCATATCAATCCTATCTCGCCTGACCCCGTTCAGGGATCGGTACTTGTTATCTACACCGGAGGTACTTTGGGCATGGTGTATGAAAGTAAGGGTAAACAACTCGTTCCGTTCAACTTTGATCAGATCATTGAAAAAGTACCGGAGATAAGCCGATTGAGTTTTGGAATTACATTCCTCTCCCTGAACGAACCCATAGATTCTTCCAATGTGAATCCGGCCATTTGGATTGAACTTGCTGAAATCATTGAGACCAACTACGCGCGGTACGACAGTTTTGTAATCCTGCACGGAACGGACACAATGGCCTACACGGCATCTGCATTGAGTTACCTTTTAGAGAATTTGGATAAACCTGTAATTCTTACCGGCGCTCAGCTGCCTATCGGCGTGGCGCGTTCGGATGCCAGGGAGAATTTTATCACAGCGCTGGAACTTGCCGCTGCGACAGATCAGCACAAAAAGCCAATCTTATCGGAAGTCTGCATTTATTTCAACTCGCAGCTTTTGCGTGGCAACCGTTCAAAGAAACAGGAGAGCTCCGATTTTAACGCATTTCATTCGGAGAACTACCCGTACCTGGCCAATGCAGGCGTACAGATTGAATATAATTACCCATTTTTGAAAGTGCGTGAAGAGCATAGCAGCCTCAATGTTCACAAAAATATGGATACCAATGTCGCATTTCTTAAAATGTTCCCTGGCATCAATCGGAAAGTGGTAGAGTCAATTCTGGGTATAGAAGGTCTACGTGGCGTGGTACTTGAGACTTACGGTGCGGGGAATGCTACAACGGAAAGCTGGTTTTTGGAGGCAGTTAAAAAAGCGATTGAATCAGGGATTGTGATTTTCAATGTTTCTCAATGTGAAGGTGGTAAAGTCATTCAGGGACATTATCAAACCAGTAAGTTTTTGAAGCAGGTTGGGGTTGTAAGTGGCTCCGACATTACTGCAGAAGCGGCCATAACCAAAATGATGTACGTATTCAGCAAAGAGAATGATGTGGCTACATGTGCCAGACTACTGGGCACGCCGTTGCGGGGAGAAATGAGCATCTGATTTGTTTATTTAATTACTTCCACTATATTTGCACCCTGATTAACCACACAGAGAGGTGTCCGAGTGGTTGAAGGAGCTACCCTGGAAAGGTAGTATATGGGTAACTGTATCGAGAGTTCGAATCTCTTCCTCTCTGCCAAATGCCGTTCCTAATGTTAGGATCGGCATTTTTGACTTCCGGGACAAATGAGGGGACAAATACCGAAACCTACGGAATGGAAACAGACCACAAAAAAAACCTTCCTTATAAGCCTGCAACACTCAGGGACCGAGACAAAGATCTTTCCAAAGAATGGTATGTAGAATGGTACGCTTTCGATGAAGCTGAAAATGCCGTAGTCCGCAAGCGTAAGAAAATACCGATGTCTTACCAGGATGTAAAAAGCAGAACTCAGGCAGGAAAGCAACTGGTAGCGAAGGTCAATAAACTTCTTGCTTCGGGTTACCACTTCAAAAAGCTACTGGTAACGAATGAAAATCCGTTATCAGAAAATCAGGATTTGATTAATGTACTAAATCACATCATCAATCTGGAAAAGCCGGTAATTGCAGCCAAAACGGTTATTACCTACCAAAGCGCCGTTAATAAGTTAGAATCGTTTGCCGGAACGAATCGTTTGCAGGTCGCTGATTTTAAAATGAAGAACGCACTGCACTTTAGAGATTACTTGATCACCACCAGCGGCAACTCACCACGAACTGCAAATAATACATTGCAACACCTGGCTGCGATATTTGGCAGGTACATGGATCGTGTAGCTATTAAAGACAATCCTTTCAAAGTAAAATCATTGAAAGAGCCTGCAACGGAAAAAAACATAGCTTTTACTGATGTGGATCGGGTGTTAGTAGAAGATTTTATGCGGGAACATGAACCAGAATTATTTTTTCTAACTCGATTTATCTATCAGGCATTTGTACGCCCTGGTG
>DASYHR010000713.1:0-4714 GCA_035998385.1 Dyadobacter sp.
TGCTGTAAGTATATATGGTATTTTTTTCATAATAGATTCTTAAATACGTGATCAATCATTTGAAGCGCTTAGACTAAGCTGATGCCTCCGATTAAATTAGAACGATGCTCTCAGAGATACACCCATGGAACGTGTTTGTGGAAGCGCGTTAAACTCAAGTCCTTGTGCATTGGATACCCCCAAAGCATTCTGCTCAGGATCAAAGTGAGGATAGTTTGGCGTACGCATCCATAAATTACGTCCGAACACACTCGCTTCAACACTACCAAATGGCGTTCTGGTCAATAGCTTTGTTGGTATTTTGTAGCTCAAAGATGCCTCTCTCAATCTCACCCATGAAGTTTCAAGAATATAACCTTCAGCTGCCGCGTATTTACCTAAGTTACCCCAGTATTGCTCTACAGTAACGGGTATCGTATTAGCTTCGCCGGCTGCATTAACGCCCTCAAACATATAAGGCGTAGTAGCAGTACCATCCGCATTGAATCTTTCAAATTCTGCTGTTTCTGCAGCAACACCGTTTCTACGGATATCTGCAATGTTACGGCTATATTGGTCTCCGCCTTTTTTGATATCGATCAGGAATGAAAGGTTGAATCCTTTCACAGAAAGACTATTGTTGATACCCAATAAGAACTTAGGATTAGGATTACCAATTTTTTCAACACCTGATGTAATCATCGGTAAGCCGTTCGCACCAATGATCATAGGAGAACTCCTGTCCTGGCTACCGTCCTCCAGTTGTCTCTGACGCAGGTATGCATTTCCATAGATCTGACCATACTCGTCACCCGCTACAAGACGGATATTCGGCGTAGTAAATCCACCCAGGAAGATATTAGAAACATTGTCTGCTAACTCTTCAACCTTACTTTTGAATTGTGTATAGTTGAAAGTAAGACCCCAGTTCACTGACTTCGTTTTCACAGGCACTACAGTCACTCCGAGTTCAACCCCCTTGTTACTCATACTGCCAGCATTTTTGGTCACACTGGTAATTCCGGAAGCACCCGAAACAGGAACTGAGAATATCAGATCTCTCGATTTTTGCTGATACAAAGTCCCTTCAAATGTCAACCTGGATTTGAACAAAGACACCTCAGCAGCAATCTCTTTATTGGTTGTAAACTCAGGCCCAAGTCCCGAATTCCCTGCTGTATTGCTCAAAGTAAATCCTTGCAAGCCATTGTAAGGAAAACTTACAACCGGACCAAAGCCATCGCTGGAGCTTGCTCCAACGAAATAAGAATCTGTATTGTAAACAAAGTCAGTACCTGCTTTACCTACAGTTGCCACGTTCCCTCTGATTTTGATGTTGTCTATCACATCATTTTTCATAGTCGGGAACAACTCAGTGATATTCAAAGATGCAGCTACTGCATTATACAGGTAAGATCTGTTGTCTTTCAGGAATGTAGAAGACCAGTCATTTCTCAAGGTTACATTTACACTTGCGATGCTTTTATAGCCAACAGTCAAATCTCCATACAACCCAATCAGCCTCACTTTACTCGAACCAAAGGTTGGATTGTAGGTGGTTGTATTTTTCATTTGTTCAAAATCTCTTACAATCACACCCAAACCTGTTACAGAGCTGGTTCTGTTGTAAATCTGAGAAACCTCATTTCCAACAATCAAAGCAGATGTAAAATCTCCGAAGTTTTTAGTCGCTGTAAAGAATAAATTGGAGTTAAAGTTTCTGTATTGGTTTCTGCGCTCCAGTACACCACCTGCGCCGCCGGCTGTTGTATTGGCTGCACCTCTGGCTCCAATCTGATCGTATCCGTGAATAAAAGTAGAGTAAACGTCTGTTCCTAACTTATAGTCAGCATTCAGCCAGTCGGTGATGTTATATTTAAGTGCAACGTTACCTATAACACGGTTGATCTCATCATTATAACGGTTGTGTTTGATCGTCCAGTAAGGGTTGTCTTCACCGCCAAAATATAGCTGATTACCCGCAGCATCCTCAAACGGCAGACCGCTAAGATCATAACTACGCGGCATAAACCAGGCACGGAATAGCGGGCTACTCAGCTGGTTCCCTTGCTGTGTTCTTTTGGAATGGTTGTTCACATAATTGGCAGACACACTCACATTCAGTTTTTTGTTGACCTGGTAAGCAGTGTTTAATGAGAAATTGTGTCGCTCCAGTTTATTGATATCAATCACGCTGGTATTGCTCAGGTAACCATATGAGAAACGGAATGAACTCTTGTCGTTACCGCCACTGAAGCCCAGATTTCCCTGGAAATTTTTACCTTTTTGGAATATATCCTTTACGTTGTTCGGATAAGCCTGAAGTTGCTCTTCTTCTCTGAAAAAGTTGGTTACTGTCTGTCCGGCGATTTTTGGTCCCCATGAAGAAGGAGAAGTATTGATATACCTGCCTCCAGTTCCCTGTCCATACTCATTCTGGTAATCAGGAATACGGTTTACTTCTTCAACCGCGTACGAAGTAGAGAATGTTACCGAGTTTTTCTGATTCAGACCTCCCTTTTTAGTCGTGATCAGAATAACGCCATTCGACGCTCTTGAACCATACAATGCCGCCGCCGACGGTCCTTTCAGAACTGTCATTGTTTCAATATCATCCTGATTGATATCAATTGCACGGTTGGATGGGGGAACACCTGTCTGAAGTGCAGTTCCGCCGCCGCCATTATCAATGGGTACACCATCAATCACAAACAAAGGCTGATTGCTTCCGGTAAAAGTTGTATTACCACGAATCACGATACTGGATCCTGTGAATGCTCCTCCGCTACCACTTACCCTCACACCAGGCACTTTACCTGCCAGTGCGTTCGTCACGTTGGTTGTACGTGCCTGAGTAAGCTCTTCAGTATTAAGCTGCGTTACACCATATCCCAGTGTCTTTTTGTCTCTTTTGATACCAAAGGCAGTAACGACTACCTCAGATAGATTTTGGATATCACTGTCGAGTGTAATGTTCAGAACAGACTTCCCTCCTATTTCAACTTCTTTGGTTACAAAACCAATAAAACTTACTGCAAGCGTAGCGTT
This sequence comes from Dyadobacter sp., assembly GCA_035998385.1. Taxonomy (GTDB): domain Bacteria; phylum Bacteroidota; class Bacteroidia; order Cytophagales; family Spirosomataceae; genus Dyadobacter. The sequence continues at coordinate 3,028 of DASYHR010000713.1, forward strand.
CGCACTAGTCGTAATTGAAAAAGCACCTTCACCATTGGTGGTGGTTCCCTTAGTACTTCCTTTAACTAAAATCGAAACGCCCGGTAGCAAAGAACCATCTTCACTGGATGTGACTGTCCCGGTAACTACTCTGTCCTGCGCCAGGACGACACCCGAGCAAAACAAGCATAAAAACAATAAATACTTCCTCATACTTAGTTAGTTAGGTTTGAAAACTTAAAACAAAAAAAATTAAAATTGGCACAGAACTATCAGTCACATACTTCAGACCGCCATACACAACCGTGTTGACATTTGAAATAATAATAGAATAGATAGGTGAGATGCGAACGATTACAATTGATTCAGGTGAATCAATACGTGCCACAAGTGCATCAGAAATGGTTTAATTCGCTTGTTTTCTAATCACAAAGCTGCCATTGTCGGTGGGCTGGGGAAGTTTGAAGAAGACAGATCATAATATTGAAGTTAGGTTTGTTATATTTTCAAAAGTTACAAAAAATAATACTTTTAAAAAATATTATTAATGTGTTTAATCAAGTTTTCAAACTATAATTTTGAATAATTAACTAAAATGACAATTTTTATATTAAAAATACACTAAATGTCAATATAAAGAAGCTTAGCCACAAAAGTTGATGGCAAACAGTGAGTCACATTCCGGATACCATTTTTCCGGGATAATCAAAATCGGCACGGTCTCAATATCGGATAGAAGGGGAAGATCATAAAGTGCTGATCCGGGCTCGCTTGGAATAAAATGCAAAAGGGCTGCCTCAATGAGAGGCAGCCCTTTTAACCTTGTAACTATGATTTCTGATGCTTACAAACCTGGGTTAGTTTGTTGTTCAGTCAAAGGAATACCGTAGATGTAACGGTCGTCGGTAGGCTGAATAAGTGCCCCAGCTCCGAAAGAATTGATTGGCTGCCCTCTTCTCAGTACATCATTTGTACGGAATCCTTCTGCCAATAACTCGATTCTTCTTTCAAGCAAAATTGCTGAAATCAAACCAGCTTTATCCAATGTACCGAATTTGTATGTTGCATCAGATCTCAAACGAACTGCTTCCAACAACGCCTGAGCACGTACAAGACTTCCTGACTCTGCTTCCGCTTCAGCAACGTTCAGCAGAACTTCAGCGTAACGAATGTTAGGAACATAATCAACGAACGGAGATACACCACTGAATTTCACAGAATGTCTTCCAAGTGTGGCGTTCAGGGCCGTTAACTTTGCTCTTCTATCGTCTGTTGCAGACCAGTTTGTGTTGGCATAAATACCCGAACCGGTAGTATTCATAACATACTCCAGGTTACCGAAGTTAAAATAGAAACCAAGCTGATTCTGCGTACCAGGTGCATTTGTATCTGCCATCGGGAACGACAAAATCGACTCGTTTGAAGTATAAGGTGTTCTGAACACCGATACAACATCTGCCTGCAATTCGTGAGCAACACGGTTAGGGGATTTGAAAGGAGCAGTTGCAGAAACAATCTTATTTCCTTCTGTAATTACACCTGCGTAATCACCTTTTGCAAGAAGTACACGTGTTTTTAGCGCAATAGCCGTATTCTTATGCGCACGGGTTGTACGTAGCAATGGTGTTGCGTAAGTATCAGGCAAACCAGCTTCTGCCTCGTTCAAATCTTTCAGGATCTGATCATAGATCTGCGCTACAGTGCTTCT
>DASYHR010000760.1:0-16100 GCA_035998385.1 Dyadobacter sp.
AGCAGACCATCGACGAGATTAAAAAGGAAATCAGACTACTTCAGACTGAACTCGTAGGTGCAGAAGAACTTCAGACTGTCAAAAACTTTATGTCAGGTGAATTTGCGGGTTCTCTTAATACAGCATTTGAAATAGCAGACAGACGTAAGATATTGTTACTGGACGGCTTACCAGCAGATTTTTTCAATCAATACATTACGCAGATTCATGCCACCACAAGTGAAGATATTATGGAAATGGCAAAAACATATCTTGATCCTGATGCAATGCTGGAAGTCGTTGTGGGAGGAAAGTGAAATTAGAAAGATTGAGAGAAAATGATTCTCTCAATCTTTGTTTAAGGCGATTTTGTAAGCTTTTAAGCACCTTTCTCTTGCGAATTTGTGGTCAACGATAGGAGCAGGATAATCCAGACTATTTAGTTCGGAAACCCATTTTTTGATATATACCCCTTTTGAATCAAATTTCTCAGCCTGGGCTGTCGGGTTAAAAATCCTGAAATACGGCGCCGCATCCGTCCCAGATCCAGCCGCCCACTGCCACCCGCCGTTGTTGGCTGCCAGGTCATAATCCAGAAGTTTCTCAGCAAAGTAAGCTTCTCCCCAACGCCAGTCGATCAACAGGTGTTTGGTCAGAAAGCTGGCTGTCACCATTCTTACTCTATTATGCATGAAGCCAGTTTCATTTAATTCCCGCATGCCGGCATCTACCAGTGGATAACCGGTTTTACCTTCACACCAGGCTTTGAATTCCTGCTCATTATTGCGCCATTTGATGTTGTCGTATTCGCTCCGGAACGCCTGGCTTTTGCCTACTTTCGGAAAGTTCCAAAGGATCTGATGGTAAAAATCCCTCCAGATCAGTTCATTCAACCAAATAGCGCTATGATCCTGCGCTTTTCTTGCCATTTCACGAATACTGACCGTACCGAAACGCAGGTGCATGCCGATGTGCGTAGTACCTTCTATTGCCGGGTAATTACGCTGATCCTCATATTTCTCCAAAAGCTCATTTTTTACTGTTGAAGTCGGAACAGGCTCATCTGTAGCTTTAAATCCCATCTCTTTGAGGGAAGGAACCGATGTGATTTTCTTTTGTAGAAAGTTTTTGAAGTACTTTTTTGTGGGATAGGAAGAAAAATAAAAGTCATTTGCTTTTGCCTTCCATGCCCTGCTATACGGTGTGAATACGGTATAGGGTGCATTTTGCCCTGACAAGACTTCATCCTTTTCAAAAATGACCTGGTCCTTATATGTTTTGAAAACGATTTCTTTTTTTTCGAGTAGCTCCCTCACCATGTCATCACGCTCCGTAGCGTAGGGTTCATAGTCATGATTGGTATATACCTCAGCTATCTCATATTCGCTCAGTAATTTATTCCAGATACTGGCTGGCGTACCGTATTCGACAAGCATTCCGGAACCCAGATCATTTAATGAATTCTGTATGTCAGAAATAGTTTTGTGAATAAAATCAACCCGCCGGTCGTGCTTGTTTTCCAGCGCATCCAGTATTTTTTTATCAAATATAAAAAGCGGTACTACCGGAAACTCTGAACGCAAAGCATGATACAGTGCTGCATTATCATTGAGCCTCAGATCACGCCGAAACCAGAATATCGCAATTTTATTTTTTGACATGAGAATGAAATTCTTTTACAGGTAAAACTAGTGTAAAATACTTTGCCACGGACATAAAGGGTTTTGTCGAATGGTAATGCTCTGCGGATATGGTTACAGGTTGTATATTTACGGATGAAAAATGGCGTTTAGATGTACTATGCCACTTATTTTTTATCAATTTGAATTTTTTACTTCAAAATAATACCTAAAAATTTAACCTATGAGATTGAAACTGACAGCTATTTTGTGTTTGCTGGGGCTGGTCGCCTTCGCACAAAAGAAGAGTGAAAAGCAGGAATGGAAACAACTGTTTAATGGCAAAAATCTGGACGGCTGGGATGTCAAAATTCGTGGGAACGATCTGAACGATAATTTTGGAAATACCTTCAGAGTGGAAAATGGAAATCTTGTTGTGCGTTATGACGGATACGACGATTTCAAGCAGAAATATGGTCACCTGTTTTATAAGGACGAGTTTTCTTATTACAAAATTGCTGTTGAATACCGCTTCGTGGGTGAGCAGGCGCCAAAAGGTGAAGGCTGGGCATGGCGCAACAGCGGAATTATGATTCACGGCCAACCGGCTGCAACCATGGGCAAGGACCAGGATTTCCCTGCCTCTATCGAAGTTCAGCTATTAGGCGGCGACGGTAAAAAAAGAACAACCTGTAACCTGTGCACGCCGGGAACCAATGTGGAAATGGATGGAAAGTTGTTTACGCCTCATTGTATCAATTCCAAGTCTCAAACTTACAACGGCGATCAATGGGTACGTGCAGAAGTGTTGGTATTAGGTGATTCGCTGATCCAGCATTTTGCAAACGGCGAAATGGTATTGGAATATAACAAACCTCAGTATGGCGGTGGGAACGTTAGCGGTCATGATGCCTCGTTGCTGGTAGATGGCAAATTGCTGGACCATGGTACAATATCACTTCAAAGTGAAAGTCACCCTGTTGAGTTTCGTAAAGTTGAACTCCTTAATCTGAAAGGATGTATGGATCCGAAGGCAAGCAATTACAAATCATACTATGTGAAGGCCGATAACAGTGCCTGTACCTACGGAAAGAAAAAATAATTTCGGAGAACCTCAGTAAATGAAAATTGGAAGCGGCTTCGACAGCCGCTTCCCATTTTTTATATCTTCATCATATCATTACAAACGAACGATCTCAGCTCCGATAGCATTCAGACGTGTATCAATATTCTGGTATCCGCGGTCAATCTGTTCGATATTATCAATGATACTGATTCCTTTGGCAGACAGTGCTGCCATCAGCAATGCTACTCCTGCGCGGATGTCAGGGGATGTCATACGTATTCCTCTCAGCTGCGTATCGCGGTTGTGGCCGATTACAGTTGCACGATGCGGATCGCAAAGGATGATTTGAGCACCCATCTCAATCAGTTTATCGACAAAAAACAAACGGCTTTCAAACATCTTCTGGTGAATAAGAACCGTTCCCTGAGCCTGAATAGCTGTAACCAGTACAATACTCAGCAAATCCGGCGTAAAACCAGGCCATGGAGCATCAGCCACGGTAAGTGTCGAGCCATCCATATAGTTTTCAATGCGGTAGCGTTCCTGAGCGGGTACAAAAATGTCATCACCTCTGAACTCCATCTGGATCCCAAGTTTCTGGAATACGTCAGGGATTACGCCAAGCTGAGGAATCTGGCAATTTTTTATCGTGATTTCCGACTGAGTCATCGCTGCCAAACCAATGAAGCTACCGATCTCAATCATGTCAGGAAGCATTGTATGTTCTGTGCCTGAAAGCTGGGTTACACCTTCCACGGTAAGCAGGTTGGATGATATGCCGGAAATTTTCGCACCCATCCGGTTAAGCATTTTACATAATTGCTGAAGATAAGGCTCGCAGGCAGCATTGTAAATTGTAGTAGTCCCCTCGGCCATCACAGCGGCCATCAACACGTTGGCAGTTCCTGTTACAGAAGCCTCGTCCAACAGCATAAATGCGCCTTTCAGGTTTGCTGCATCCACTTTGTAAAAACCTCCGTCTTCACCATCGTAGCTGAATTGTGCGCCTAATTTCTCAAAACCAAGAAAGTGCGTATCCAGACGGCGACGACCGATTTTATCTCCACCGGGACGAGGAATACGTCCTTTGCGGAAACGTGCCAGCATAGGCCCAAGCAACATCACAGAACCTCTCAATGCGGCAGCTTTCTGGCGGAAAGAGTCGGATTCAAGGTATTCAAGATTGATATCATCGGCCTCGAAACGAATGGAAGATTCGCTCAAACGCGTACGTCTCACACCTAAATCACCCAGCAAATCAATAAGTTGATTTACATCACGGATGTTCGGAATATTATGGATTGTAACCGGCTCTTTGGTCAGCAATACAGCACATATAATCTGTAATGCTTCATTCTTAGCACCTTGTGGTACTATTTCTCCTTTAAGGCGTCGGTCACCGGTAATTTTAAATGAAGCCATTTGTATATCTGGCAGCGGTACGGCTGCAAAGTTTTAAAGACGGTACGAACCGCCGTATGTTAGAATCGATTGAATTGTAGTAACCAGAACGGGGCAAGGAATCAAATACCCGACTTCCTGCGGTTGTTGTTATTATTGTTATTCCGGTTATTGCTGTTGCTATTGTTGTTGTTATTCCGGCCAGAGAATTTGTTGTTGTTATTCGGGCGGTTCCGGTTATTATTCTGATTTTGTCTGTCCTGATTATTATTAGGCTGAGCTTTGAAACTGCCCTGATGGTTGCCTCTGTTGCGCTCCTGACTGCTGTTGCGGTCTTTTGGCGATGCATCAACGGGACCATTCTTACGGATATAGTCTATTTCTTCTTTCAATTTGCCTTTCGCCAGCTGATCGAGTTGCCCAAGCAATACATGATCTTCAGGATTATCCTTGTTCCAGGTATTAAAGAATGAGCGCATCAGACGGAAAATGTAAGAAACAAATGCAAGTCTGTCTTCTTCGCTTTCTGTATTCACCGCTTTTTCAAGCAACAAATCAATATTTCTTCCGTAGTGACGATAGATCAGGTTGTGCTGATTGTAACCAACAGTGAGTGGTTTCTTTCCTAATGACTCTTTTGACGGAGGAGGAAAAGGGCTGTCCACATCCAGTTCAAACCCAGATATAATATACAGGTCATCCCAAAGCTTGTTGGTATAATCCTGATTGTCTCTCATGTTTGGGTGTATTTGACGCATCAGCTCTACCAAAATATGTGCGTAGAGCGTGCGTTTTGTCCGATCTTCTATCTTAACGATATGTTCGGTGAGTTTCTGGACGTTGCTGCCGTATTCTTTCAAGGACTTGAATTATTATTTGTAATGGACAAAAATAAGAAGATTTACGGAAAGAAAATGATCTTTATCGTGTCAGGATTAGTTTCCCGCTCAGGTTTACATCCGGCGCAAATGGAATGGCTGTCTGGTCCTTGGCACTCTCCAGTCTGTAAAAGTATATTCCTGATGGTAAATTTACCGGTTCCCAGATTGTTTCGCTAATGCCAGGACCTGCCAAATGACGCTTCCTGGCTAAGACCCTGCCATGCGCGTCAGCGATCGTGATATTCATTTTTTTACCAGAAAGAGATCCCTGACTCCTGACCTGAAAACGGAAAAATGTATGTGAAGGATTAGGGGAAACGTGTATGGATTGCACAAGCGGTCTGGCTGATATTATGAAATTGATCTGGTATTCAGGTGTTCTGTTGCGGCTTCGGTCATGCCCGATTACCCTCAACACATACTTGCCGGGCAGTAATGCAGGCAGATTATTGAGCGTGATGTCGAGCTGATTCGGTTGCCCGGATTGAACTACTGCATTTTTGAGCCAGATTCTCCTTTCAATACAATGCGCACAATCTTCTTTCATATATACTGAAATACCCGTTGTGTCGGTCATGAGCAGAAAGGGATTTTCATCCTGAAGTGTAATTTTTATTGAAGGAGAGGCATTCACCTCTTCTCCATTTTCAATCAGCCGATCATCAAAGGTGACGAAGAGCAGAGGCGGGGTTTGATCGGGAATTACAGAAATTTCAAATTTGACCTCATTGTTATCTGTCAGCAATTCAGGAAGATGGTCTGCGTTGAAGAGAATCGCAATGCGGTGTTGACCTGCAGAATTAACCGAGGGTAGTTTTATCCTGAAATGAGTATCTGCTGACAATCCTGTATCAGCTAGTTTTTGGAATGATATATCCATGCCTGCCGGCGAATAATGCGTGACTTTTACCAGCAGAGAATCGGCAAATGGAATATTTGTAAGTTTCCTGAACACCGCTTCACAACGCATAGAATCGCCTTCTTGTATCTGCATTTGCTGAGCTGTGACAGCAAATGCAATTCCTTCCGGTAACTGTAAAGGTTCAATGTAAGCGGGATCGAAAATGAGGAGATGGCTTGCTGAAGGACGGTCAGGACAGGTTGGCATATACACCCGCCAGTACACATTTGTGTATCCTGGCGGAATGGGAAACTGAAATCTTGCGAGTGATTGCTCCACAGGTACAGTTTGTTTTTCAGAAGAGCGAAAGTTGTTTGTAGAATCCCATTCAAACACAATCTCTTTTGCATGGATCCCATCAGGAATCTGCGCGATCAATTCGATATGCTGTTGGCTGGTTTTAAATCCTGATACCGGTAAAAGCGGAAATGCGCCACCTTGCCGAACATACTGTCTGATTTGTAAATGGTTATTGGTTTTGGACTCTTCCTGCAATAGGTTATCAGGATCAATCGCTGCGTTAAGAAAGAGATTGCCGGAAGTTTGAAATGGATTTTTAATGCGAATCGTGATGGTGTCAGCTATCGGAACAGCAGTCCGGGTTTCATTGTAAATTATCTTTTTTGTCGTATCTGAAATCGTTAGTTGGTAGGCGACTCTGCTGTATCTTCCATAGTTGTTTACTACCAATCTCACATTCAGGGAATCGCTCCAGGTTGAAATCTCGTTGCCATCCCGACCACTTACTGCAACGGCAGATGAATCAAAAGCATAATCCGGAAGGGTAGCAGGGAAAATTCGGATAGCAGGGTCGCCGTGCAGGTTCATTTGTTGAGCTGTGATGAGATCCGACAAAGTATTGTGCACCCTCAGGTTTCGTCTGATCGCTTCCCGCTGTATAATCCCGAAAGGTTGACTTGTGAAAGCTGAATCAGCTAACACTTCGTAGATAGAAGCCGTGTAGTTTTTTAAGGCAGTCGAACTTCCGTTGAAAGTATGCGCCAGAAACAGCACCGCGCCTTTATCCGGTGTGAAAATCCAGTTTGAACTAATGGTTTTATCAGAATAAAATATACTTCCGGTTGCACAGCCATTGGCGATCACGGCGGGATAATAGGGTTGGTTGTGGTAATTCCGACTTTCATCCGAAATATCACCTATATCCACATCGGTCACGTCTATCCCCGAGTGCCCGAATAGTGTTACAAGCGCGACTCCTTTATTCAGCGATTCCTCGATCGGTATTTGCTCAACAGGTTCCTCCGTTATCTTTGTTTTGCTTTCGATTTGGGCTGATAAATAGCCAGACTGGATTTTCTGGCTAAAAGTCTTCATGTAGCCACTGAAAGTATCAATTTCCTGATAGGTTCTTCCGCCGCTGAGGTGCAGCACTCTTTTTCGCCAGGGAGCTGAAGCCGGCTCTGCTTCCATTTGTTTTACTTTATGGAGATAGATTTCGACTTCTTCGGCAGTTGAGGCATTAATTCTTCCGATTGCTACAACGGGAAAATCTGGTGATATGCTGTCAATTTGCATGGCCAGTGCAAGATCCGAGCCCGGCCAGCCAGCATTCGGAATCAAATCTTTTCTTTTAGGATCGACAGCTTTGCGCGAAGTCTGTGGATCAGAAGACCTTCCGATAATCATCAGAAATTTTAGTTTACCCAGGCTGGAAAGGTGTGCAATCATGTTCCTGATTCCTGCCGGACCTGCCTCTCCGCTATTATAGTGGTCATATACATCCTGAATATTTAAAATAGCAGTTTTGTATAAACCACCTTCGACGGACGAACGGTAATTTGCGTAAGCCTGAACTAGATCAGTTCCGTCTTTGGCCTTTCTCACGTCAGGATGTGTAAGAATGAGATAGTCTGTCGCTCGTAAATCAGGTTGCAGGTGATTGACAAAAAATATGTGATCCACTTTTTTCGGTCGTTGAGCCGCAAGGATATGTTTTGCTCCTGAGATCGCAATACCGTTCGAGGCAGAAATTGACGTTTTTACATTGAAGGGATCAGAGATATCGTAGAACTTCCAGGCAGATGTATTTCCGGTTTTCAGAAATGTATTTTCAGTTTTTGGATCGAAATGAAAAAATCTGATTTCCTCGTTCTGTAGGATTTGAGTTTGCCGGGGATACCGCCATCTGACATAAGAAATTGAACTGGTACCCGCTATACCACGTACAACAATAGATAGTCTATTACCCGGCTGAAGTACTTTTTCCAAATCGCTTGTAATAAGCTGAAATTGATAAGTTTCAGGTTGATAATTAGTTAGGTTGATCGTTGCTATCTTTCTTCCGGGATTTTGAGATGTTCCGGTATACAACTCAACTGTATGGGATCCGGATGTACGCCCAACCAAAGTAATCATCAGGTTAACCTTATCGATCAGATCCGAGCTCAGGTTAGTTGTGTTGATGTCTATATTTTGCCAGGTATTGATGAGTGGCGGACCGGTCCAGCCTTCTCCGGCATCATATGCTGTAATCGCCATTCCATCATTAAAACCGGTGCCGGTAGGGGAGAAGCTGCCTGTATTGTAGTGGCTGTTAAACACCAGATCCTGCTGCTCCAGATGGTAATCAAGTGTATCAGCAATGGATTGAACTATGGAAGGATGTATTCTTTTTCCTGACTGGCCGTCAGAGCGCCAGGTAAGAAAGTAAAACGCGGTATCGGAATAAAGCGGATAACTGCCGAAAGGCATCGCTTTGGAATGAACATATAAAACAGAATCGGATGCGCCGTTATTTCCCTCACCATAAAAGGAGATTGTACTTTGGTCATCCAGCTGATCCTGATTTTTGCTCAGTAGTTCAATGGCCAGCTCCTTTCCTCTTTGAAATAGTTGAATCGTGTTCGGTTTTATTTGCTCAACAGGGAGTCCGGCATTTCGAAGTTCCCGTCCGGTGATGCTGTAGAGGCCGGGTTTGGTAACAGCTAATTTGAGATAAGTTTGGGAGAGATTGGGCCAGGGCTGAGCCGGAAGATTTTGTGAAAGAGTCGTTGAATAAACCAGAGTAAGAAAAATAAACAGGAGGCCAGTAAATGAACTACTGGCTGTTCTCGTCTGATTTATATGTTTCTTTCCGGACATAGACGTTCATCGAAAAAGAGTATTTATGTTCTTCGTCGATGCCATGGTATTCGGAGGATTCCACTTCCCAGTCTGCCAGACCTACCGCTGGGAAAAAAGCATCTCCTTCTACATGGGCATGAACGATCGTGAGGAAAAGCTTCTCCGCCTGCGGTATCATTTGAGCAAATACGGACGCTCCTCCAAGTACAAATACTTCATCTTCATTGGAAAGTAACGCCAGCGCGTGCTCCATATCCGGTGCATATTGCGTATTGTCATGGTCCGTATGATCGCCATGGTTGGACAACACCACATTTCTGTACGTGGAGTGCAGTGCATCAGGTGCTTCGCAGCTCGTACGTCCCATCAAAAAAGCTTTACCTTGTGTCACTTTCCTAAAGTTTTTCCACTCATCAGGCAGGTGCCATGGGAGGCTGTTTTGATTTCCGATTACATGGTTTTCACTCATGGCGGCGATCAGGTAAAGTGCGGGTTTCTGTTTCAAAATGAGCTTTCGGTTAGCATGAATTTTTTGAAAATATAATTCAATTGAACCAGAATTCTAAATCATCCGCTGCTAATGCCGGTCATGGCTGATTATCAGCCGTTCATCATACTCCAAAAATAATTTTAGCATAGTACCTTGCATCGCAAAGTACCTGTGTATACCTTTGTTATGTAGAAAGTGAAAATCTTATCTATTAGCCATGAAATAAAAGTCATTAATAAACACATGAACCCAATATGAATATTGAAAATGCCCAAGTGCAGATGCGGAAAGGGATCCTGGAATTCTGCATCCTGCACATCATATCACGAGGCGAGGTATATGCTTCTGATATGTTGGATGAGCTGACCTCGGCACGGATTATGGTGGTAGAGGGAACGTTGTATCCGTTGCTGACGCGGTTGAAAAATTCGGGCTGGCTGGATTACAAATGGGTAGAATCTTCATCGGGACCTCCGAGAAAGTATTACGTATTGACGGATGAGGGGAAGATATTTTTGAATGCCATGCAGGCAACATGGTTTGAGCTGGCTGATTCTGTGCAGACGGTGATTCGCCGTAGTGAAGAGTTTGGTAAAAATGGTTCACTCAATCCCTAACTGATCAATTAAAGACATTCGATTCATATAATCATGAAAAAGACAATTAGCATAAATATAGGTGGCGTCATCTTTCACATCGAAGAGGATGGCTACGAAAAGCTAAAGGGATATCTTTCGTCAATACAAAAGTACTTTTCATCTTTTGAAGACAGCACTGAAATTCTTGCCGACATTGAGGGACGTGTTGCTGAACGTTTTTTGAACAAACAAAAAGCGGAGTCCAAGCAGGTAATTTCACTGACTGACGTAGAGGAGCTCATTGCTGCAATGGGAACCGTAGCAGATTTCGAAGCCATTGAGCAGTCGGAAGATTTGATTTCTGAACCGCTTACTTCGGCTGCTCCAAAAAGTGTTGACGAAAAACAATTTGATGCCGCCTATGCAACATCGGCTCCTCAGTCATCCGGAAGCACCTCAGGCCCCCGTAAGTTGTATAGGGATCTACGCAGGAAACTATTCGGTGGCGTAGCTGCCGGTCTTGCGCATTATTTCACGATTGACCCGCTTTGGGTAAGGCTGTTGTTTTTGATGATGGTAATGGGCTTTTTGCCGCTGCAAGGTGCCATGGGCTTGGATATGGAGGGTTTCTTTGGTCCACTGGCAGGTCTGAGTATACTGGTGTACATCGCGATGTGGGTTGCTTTTCCAGGCTCTGTCACACTCGAAGAAGATACAAAAATCAAGAAGTTTTACCGCAACCCGGATCGCAAAGTCGTAGGTGGGGTAGCTGCCGGGGTGGCATCGTATTTCGGGGTTGATATAGGTGTGGTTCGTTTTGTGTGGGTGATCTCTATTTTCTTGTTTGGAACAGGGGTATTGGCTTACATTATCCTTTGGGTAATCGCACCGGTTGCGAATACCCTCACCGAAAAAATGGAGATGCAGGGAGAACCAATCACCTTGTCCAATATTGAATCCAATATCAAACAAAGCCTGAATCTTGATGAGAAAAATGGCGAAGAGAATGGAATTACCAGACTCTTACTTTTGCCTTTTCGTGCGATAGCACTCGTAATCGGGGCTTTGGGTAAAATATTAAAAGGGATCGGTCCGGTGCTCAGGATTTTGATCGGGGTGTTTTTAGTGGGTATGGCAGCCATCTCTCTATTGGGTATCGTGATAGGTGGAGCTGTCGTAATGGGACTTGCAAGTGTAGATGCGTTTGACGGAATGCCGGCACCATTCTTGATGTTCCGGGAGTTTCCTACAAGTTTGCTTCTGTCCGGGTTACTGGCCACTGCAGTTCCTATGATTACGATATTGTTGCTTGGATTAACACTTCTTTCCAATAGAAAAATCGTAGGCGGTTCAGTTTGGTTAACATTGCTCGGGTTATGGGTTGTTGGAATTGTGATCAGTACTGTTCAGGGCATTGCTTTTCAGCGTAATTATGCCAAAAGAGGTGAGCATACCCAAATCAGTTACCATTCACTGCCGGCGGGTTTACTCACATTGGATCAGGATGATACAGATCCGGACGAAAATATAGATCTGGATATCAATCTGGCGGGAATGGCAGCCAGTGACAGTCTGAAAATCGAAACGAAAATCTCGGCAAGAGGGCGTAACCGTGAAGATGCGGAGAACAATGCTGCAAAGATCAGTTATGACGTAGAGGTCAAAAATGACTCTGTTTTCTATTTCCACGAAGGACCAGCCACTGGTAAATCCGGCCCGTTCCGTGACCAGCGGATCAATGTAACCATGTATGTTCCTTACGATAAACCATTTGCAATTACGCGTAATTTCTGGCATGCGGTTTCTCACTACAATGGCAATTTCAATCACCTTGACAGCTACGAACTGCACGATGATAACGTGAAATGGAATTCATTACGTTGGGTCGTAAAGCGTGATTCAGGATTGGTTTGTATCAATTTGCCAGAGCAGTATATACGGAAAAATAGCAGCGGCGAAGAAGATGGGCAGGATTATTCTTCCTTTGGAAGTGAAGATAGCGATGTAGATCTTGGTGAGCGCGGGGAGTTTGTCAAACAGTTTTCTGTTCCTGATTTTCAAAAAATAGATATGGGTGGAGCGTATGCAATCAGTATCCGTCGTGGCGATGAGTTCAAAGTATCGGCCGACGGAGAGGAAAGTGATGTTGAAGATCTTACCGTTAAAGTTGAAAACGGTACGCTCATCGTCAAACGTAAATCAGGTTTTAATTTGTTTGAGAATAGAAAATGGAACAGAATCGGGGTGGTGATAACCATGCCGACCGTAGAAGAACTATCATTGTCGGGTGCTAATAAGGCCAGGATTTCAGGGTTTGATAATTTGAATAAATTGAACATCTCAATATCCGGGGCTTCAAAGACAGATATCGATGTAACAGTGAAGGAGCTGACGATGGATTTGACAGGAGCTTCAAAGGCAACTCTGAGAGGTAGAGCTGAATCTGCGAATCTGGATCTTACAGGTGCCTGTAAGCTTGACGCAACCGGTATGCAAATTACGAAAGCAGATGTGGATGCCTCAGGAGCTTCCAAGGCACAATTGGGTACCATTCGTGATATCCGGAAAAGTACAAGTGGCGCCAGTAAAATCAGCGTTCAGGAATAATATATAAAAACAGGTACCGAAGAAATAATTAGCAGTGATGCAACTTCGGTACTGGTAACTACATCTTTGAACTGTATTCATTTTAAATATAACAGGTCATGAAAGGATTGATATTTACAGGTTTTTTAGGTATTCTGCTGTCGGTAACGGTATATGCACAGGACAGTCGCAATTTCCAGGTTTCTGGTTTCAACAAACTGTCTATGGGAAGTGCTTTTAAAATCGAAGTCAGGCAAGGCAGTAATTTTAGCGTCAACACAACTGGTCGAAGTGAAGATTTGAACGACCTGGATGCAAAAGTAACGGGAGGAGTGCTTCGGTTAGGTTACAAAGGTAGCAATTGGAACAAGAACCGTAAAACCGTCAATGTAAGTATCACGATGCCGTCTTTGCAGGCTGTTGATTTTTCAGGAGCAAGCCAGGCGAATGTTGCCAAATTCTCAGGTGTGACCAATATGGCGATAGAAGTGTCGGGCGCATCCAAGGTAAATATGGAGCTGGCATCTCAGAAAGTAACGGTTGATCTTTCGGGAGCCTCATCGCTAACGCTGACAGGTAGAGCCGATGTCCTCAATGGGGAAATATCCGGGGCATCCTCCTTCAAAGGACGCGACTTCCAGTCTAAGGAAGTGAATCTGGAAGCATCAGGTGCAAGCAGTGCGGCAGTTGTTGCCAACAATGCATTACGTGCAGAAGCCAGTGGAGCGAGCAGTATCAAATATTCAGGCAGTGTGAAAGACGTACATTCGAGCACATCAGGAGCGAGCTCGGTGAAGAGAGAGTAGCATTTTTTCAAAGCATTTATATCAATTCCAGTCAAAGCCGGCATTCACCGGCTTTTTCTTATTTGAAATCGTGTCAAAAAGAGGGATGTTATTTGAAGAGTAATATATTTACGCAGATTATCCCTCTTCTCAATTTGAAATAATGGTCAGAAATTGAGACACGAAAATTAGATTCGATGGTACGCTTACTTTATACATTACTTTTTTTTGGAGCCGTTTACTTATTTTCTACAGGGGCAATAGCGCAGAAACGGTCGCAATTCAATGGTAAATACATCCCTCCTTTTGGTGTAATGAGCCTTACCGGAGGTTTGGGAGCGGCCTACTATTATGGTGATCTGAACGACAAGCCTGTGTTGAAAGGGCTTGGTCCTGCGATTTCTGTAGGCACTTTGTATCGTATTACGGAGCATTTCAGCGCCCGGGGTGAGCTTCGGTTTTTTCAGGTGTCCGGTCATCAGCGTAACTCCAAATATTTTAATGATAACCTATCGTTTCGTGCTCGTAATCCGGATCTGAGCCTCACGGTTCAGGCAGACCTGATTGCTTTTAACCGTCGCCCGAAGGTAAACCCATATTTGATTTTAGGTGTGAGTGCGACCTATCTGAATACAAAAACAGAGAAGGATGGAACCTGGTACAGTCTGCCGCCACTTAAGACAGAAGGAATTAATTACAGTCGCGTTCCATTGTCTATCACTGGCGGGGGAGGAATCATGTTTCAGGCTTTTGAAAGGTTAAGTCTGGGAATGGAGTTGAATGCTAATTTTATGTTTTCTGATTACCTGGATGATGTCGGCGGCAAATATGCAAATCCTGAAAATCTTTCAAGCGACCTATCTAAAATGCTTGCGGACCGTTCCGCAGAAATAGGGCTTCCACCCAAGGAAGAAGGCTGGAACAGGGGAGTAGGGAAAATGAATGACATTTACTCATTTCTTCAGTTTCGCGCTACTTATCTGATAGGTACAAGAATGCAAGCCAAAGAAAGAAAGAAGACCCGTTGCCCAAAGTTTTAGATTAAAAAATAACCATATGCCTAAGTTGAAATACCCGCAGGAATCTGAAGTGATCATGACTGAAATGGTGCTTCCTAATGACACAAACACATTAAACAATCTGATGGGGGGGCGTTTGCTGCATTGGATGGATATATGCGCGGCAATTTCGGCACAGAGACACTCCAACAGAATTGTAGTTACTGCATCAGTGGATAACGTTTCTTTCAAAGAACCTATCCGCCTAGGTAATATCGTTACCATGAAAGCCAAGGTGACACGGTCTTTCAATTCATCCATGGAGGTACATCTGGAAGTATGGGCAGAGGATGTACCGGCGGGCATCCGGGTGAGTACCAACCAGGCATTTTACACTTTTGTAGCTGTAGACCAGAACGGCCGGCCTATAGAAGTTTCGGCTCTTGAGCCCCAGTCAGATGAAGAAAAAGAATTGTATATCAGCGCACTTCGCCGCAGGCAACTTCGCCTTGTGCTGGGCGGACGTATGAATCCCTCTGACGCTACGGAATTAAAAGCCTTATTTGATGTAGTGTAGGGCTGTCCTCATCCCACATTTTTTTGATACTTTTGCAGGATTAAATCACTTGCAGGGCATGTGTTTATGCGTCATTTTAGTGGCATATAAATATTCCTGCATTCATCATTATTTTCATGGCAAAAGAGATCATTTTTTCAGATAAAGCGCCTGCACCAATCGGACCTTACAGTCAGGCTGTAAAAGTAAATGGAACACTTTATGTTTCAGGACAAATTGCGGCTGAGCTGGCACAATCGGGTGACATCAAGGCGGAAGCTGGTGTAGTAATGCAAAACATCGGACATATTCTTGGAGCAGCAGGGTTTGGATTCGGCAACATTGTGAAATCCAGTATTTTCCTGAAAGATATGAATGACTTCGCAGCTGTAAACGAAGTGTATGGCAGTTTCTTCAAAAGCGATCCCCCGGCGCGTGAAACGGTTCAGGTTTCCCGTCTTCCCAAAGATGTAAATGTTGAGATTTCCGTAATTGCGGTGGAGTAATCTTTCATGCTTATCAATTAAAATAGCAGACAATGAAAGCAGACTGTTGGAAGTCAGTTCCTTGAGTTTTGCAAAACAATAATCCTAATTGCTAAAAGCTAATTGCTGATAGCCTATAAAAGTTAATAAATGAATAAGTTACCAGTGAGGGTGCGATTTGCACCAAGTCCTACCGGACCGCTTCATGCGGGGGGTGTTCGTACTGCTCTTTATAATTACCTCTTTGCCCGCCAGCAGGGAGGGCAGATGCTGTTGCGTATTGAAGATACGGATCAGAACAGGTATGTGCCGGGTGCAGAAGCATACATTCTTGAAGCATTGCAATGGTTGGGAATCACAATCGACGAAGGCCCTCAGAACGGTGGTCCTCATGCACCATACCGCCAGTCGGAAAGAAAAGATATGTATCTTGAATATGCAGAAAAGCTGGTAAAAGAGGGAAAAGCCTATTATGCTTTTGACACTGCGGAAGATCTGGATGCGATGCGTAAAAGGCTTGAAGAAGCTAAAGTCGCAGCGGTTCAATATAATGCGATTACACGTCAGGAAATGAAAAACTCACTGACGCTGACTGCTGAAGAAACGCAGAAAAGACTCGATAGCGGAGAGCCTTATGTGATCAGAATGAAGATCATGCCGAAAGAAGATATTCGTTTCAATGACCTGATTC
>DASYHR010000787.1:0-2517 GCA_035998385.1 Dyadobacter sp.
GATGAAAAGAAAATTGTATTGACGCATTCTGAAGTGAAACCATCTGCTGCACCTGCTGCTGCTGAGAAGAAAGAAGAAAGAGCTCCTAAAGCAAATACTTCTTCTTCAGCTGGTAAATCTTCTGCTTCCGAGTCTTCGAGCAAGGAAAGTGAAAAGTCTACTTTTGGTGACCTAAGTGTACTTTCTGCTTTGAAGGAACAATTCGAAGAAAGCGAAAAGAAAGAAAAAAAGTAATTAAAAGTGAATAAAGGTGCGAAGTAGAAGAAATATTTAATACTTTTGCACCCAGGTTGGCTAAAGCCTCTGGAATTAGCCAACCTGAATTCTGGTTCCGTGGCCGAGTGGCTAGGCAGAGGTCTGCAAAACCTCGTACAGCGGTTCGAATCCGCTCGGAACCTCACCTGAAAATCAGGCCTGACTATAGTATTATTTGGCAGGCTTATCTGGCATCAAAAATACCATTTGTATGGGATCAATGACTGGTCTTGCAAATGGTATTTTTTTTGTTAAATCATTGAATATCAATATAAGGCATGTGGATTTATGACAATTGTCATTGTTTGCAAATTAGAAGAATTATAAATAAGAAGTGCTCCCAAAATATCCCCAAAATACTTTTGCGGATAACCATTCCTACACTAGTTTTGTCTGTTGAAGAATAATGAATAGTTGATTATGTATATACCATTCCCAAAAAACTCTAAGTTTTGTTCCTTCATTAAGTGCTCAAACAGACTCGTTGTCCTTGTTCTGGCAATTATGCTGAGTACCCCGATTTTAGTAAGGGCTCAGGATAGTACCGCTGCTGCAGCTTCTGCAGGCGGTGGGGATGTAGCAAAAGGTGAATCGTTGTTTAAAAACAACTGTGCTCAGTGTCACGCTGTAACTGATGAAAGAGTAGTAGGTCCTGGATTGAAAGGAGCTACATCACGTCAGGATATGCCATGGCTTATCAAATGGGTGAGAAACTCTCAGGCTGTGATTGCATCTGGTGATCCTTATGCAGTGAAGTTGTACAACGAGTACTCAAAAGCACAAATGACAAGTTTTCCTAACTTGTCAGAAGATGATATCAAAGGAATTTTTGCTTATGTAGATCAGGCTGCTACTGCACCTGCTCCTACTGCTGCCGCTGCTGGTGGTGCAACTTCTGCTGCCGGCGCTGCTGATTCAGGTCCTTCGGATTTGTTCATGATTGTTGTCGTTGCACTGGTAGTAGTAATGCTTCTGGTGTTAGTCGTTCTTTTGGTTATCGTTTCATTGTTGTCGAAGGCGGTTGCCGGAGGAACTGAGGCGGCACCTAAGGCTGACTTCATGACACGCCTGAGCACTTCCCTGAAAAATATCGCAATGGATTCTTCCATTCGGTCTGCAACAATCTGGGTTTTTGCGTTGCTCGTTTTGAAAGCAACCATTGACGGAGCGTTTAATGTAGGCGTTCAGCAAGGATATGCTCCTAAGCAACCAATTTCATTCTCTCACAAATTGCACGCAGGTGAGTACAAAATTGACTGTAACTATTGCCACACAGGTGTAAACAGAGGTAAATCAGCTCACATACCTTCGGCTAACATCTGTATGAACTGCCACGGGGTCATCAAAAAAGAGTCGCCGGAAATCCAAAAAATTTATACTTCTATTGAAAAGAACCAGCCTATCGAATGGGTTCGTGTTCACAACCTTCCGGACCTGGCTTATTTCAATCACGCACAGCACGTTAACGTGGGTGGAGTTGAGTGTGAAAACTGCCACGGAGATGTTGCGCAAATGGAAGTAATTCAGCAGCGTTCCTCTCTTACGATGGGATGGTGTATTGACTGTCACCGTAAAACTGAGGTTAATACTAAGGACAATCAGTACTATGACAAGCTGGTTCAGCTACATGGCTCTGAAAGTAAAGAGGCCTTAAAAGTTGCTGACATAGGTGGTTTGGAATGTTCTAAGTGCCACTATTAATCAATATAAAATACTACAGGAATACGACTCATTTGTATTGAATAGTTTTATGGAAAATACTAATAAAAGATACTGGCGGGGACTTGAAGAGCTGCGTAACGACGAAAAATTTGTTAAAGATGCAACCTCTGAATTTGCCGAAGGACCAACTGAAAGCCAGTATGAGAGTTTGGTTGATGGAGTTGGAACCCATCGCCGTGATTTCTTAAAAGTTTTAGGGTTTGGAATGGCAGCCGTTTCTTTAGCTGCTTGTGAAACTCCTGTTAAAAAGGCTATACCTTACGTTAATAAGCCTGAGGGGGAATTCCCTACGATATCTAACTGGTACGCATCTACTTATGCTGAAGGTGGAGATTATGCCAGCATTTTGGTTAAAACACGTGAAGGCCGACCTATCAAAATAGAAGGAAATTCGCTTTCACAAAACTCTCACGGTGTTAGTGCTCGTGTACACGCATCGTTGTTGGGCTTATATGATAATGAAAAATTAAGAGGCCCGAAAAAGGGAGAGGATACAAAAGTTTCATGGGATTCAGTTGACAAGGAAATACTTGATCAACT
>DASYHR010000801.1:0-14672 GCA_035998385.1 Dyadobacter sp.
CACTACTCCGTATTCGTTCGTTATGTCTCCAAGAACTACGACTACTTACACGATCAGTTCAGCAACCAATGGCTGCGGTATTGGCAGAGGAGCCGGCTCTGCCCGCGTGCAGGTTGACCCAATTTTAGGTCTGGAACCAACGGGTGGAACGGCATGGTTGAAGGTATACCCGACAGTGGCAAATCCAGATTGTATCATTGAAATGACAAGTGATACCTGGGCAAAAGATGCCAATATACAAGTAATTGATCTGAACGGAAGAAACATTCATACCCAACAAATCCGCAACAAAACGACGACGCTCGAATTCAGCAAATATCCTTCCGGACTTTATCTGATACAGGTTGAAAATGGTAACCGCCGTTCGGTGAACAGAGTAATGAAGCCATAAAGATTTTTATTTTGACTTTATATTAACGGGATATTTGTTGCACATCAACAAGTATCCCGTTCTGGTTTAAAGAGTAACAACATGAATATAGAAGCTGAGATTGCCGACCGATACTTTATGGCGGAGGCCTTTCGCCTTGCACAAAGGGCGCTTGAGGAAGGAGAAATCCCTGTTGGTGCCCTCGTGGTTATTGGTGAAAGAATCATTGGAAAAGGCTACAACCAGACAGAGAAGTTAAAGGACGTGACCGCACATGCGGAAATGCTTGCCATCACGGCCGCATCTGACTACCTTGGCGCTAAATACCTTCAGGATTGTACCCTGTACGTAACGCTCGAACCTTGTGTGATGTGTGCCGGAGCACTGTACTGGACGCAGATGAAAAGAATCGTGATTGGTGCTACAGACGAAAAACGCGGGTTTTCAAGATTTGGCACAAAAATTTTACATCCCCGCACACAGCTGGTTACAGGGATTTTGGCAGATGAGTCCAAAGACTTGTTGCTGAAGTTTTTTAAAACTTTAAGAACATAAAGCAGTATTCTGCTGTTACCAAACTAGCATTAATACATTCGTTAACCATAAACTCAAATTAAAATGGCATTTACACTTGATCCATTACCTTATGCAAACAATGCACTGGAGCCACATTTCGATGCATTGACAATGGAAATACATCATGACCGTCATCACCAGGCATACGTTACGAATTTGAATGCTGCCGTTGCAGGTACAGAACTTGAAGGCAAAAGCATAGAAGATATATTGGCTAACATCAGTAAAGCACCCGCTCCGGTACGTAACAACGGAGGAGGACACTGGAATCACTCTTTTTTCTGGAAGTCTCTTTCTGCGAGTGGCGGTGGAGAACCAACAGGTGAATTGGCAAAAGCAATCGACGCCAAATTCGGTTCTTTTTCAGCATTCAAAGATGAGTTCAAAAAAGCAGCAACAGGTCGTTTCGGTTCGGGATGGGCCTGGTTGATCGCTACCAAAGACGGCGTAGCAATCACATCATCTCCAAACCAGGATAACCCATTGATGGACGTTGCTGAAGTAAAAGGCACACCGATCATTGGTTTGGATGTTTGGGAGCATGCCTACTATTTGAAATACCAAAACAAACGCCCTGACTATATCGACGCATATTGGAACGTAGTTGACTGGAAAGCAGCTGACGCTCTTTATGTTGCAGCGAAATAATCAGTTCTGAATAGAGAAAGGGTTTGAAGTTTGTAAAAAAAGTTAGTAATATGCTTGCAAGCTTCAAACCTTTTCATACTTTTGTACTCCCAATCAGGCTTGCCTGAAAAGGAAAAAACGGAGGTTGTAGCTCAGTCGGTTAGAGCGCTAGATTGTGGTTCTAGAGGTCGCGGGTTCGAGACCCGTCTCCCTCCCCAGCTAAAAGGGTTCTGAATTTCAGGACCTTTTTTTATGCCTCATAGTTGATGGTCGGAATGACCAAATGGCAGATCAACATTCTGCGTTGTGAGCACTTAAGTCAACGCGGTTTTTTTCAGGCAGGCTCCATGTGCAGCATTTAGATCAAGCTTTGCCACAGAAGTGTCTATATTTTCAAAAGCTGCTTAAGCCGTCCCTGATAAGCCTGCAAATAGTTCTGTTTTGTAGTCTCGTCTAAGAAAGACGCAAAGATCAACCGTTCAACCCGTTCAGACCCGCTGAGCATTCGTGAGACTATTCCGTCAAATACTTTCGAGTTAATTCCTGCTATCTCAGCTAGTAAGGTAAATTGCTACATCACCGTATCTTGAGCTAGTTTCTTGGGTAAAAGTCCATCGTCCAATGCAAAATCTTTATCACGAATATGTATACGGCTGTTGAGTAAATCATAGGCCGGGCTCAGACGGTAGTCTCCCTGATCGGTTTCTAGCAATGAGAAGTTTTTAAAATGAGCGTCGCCATTAGAGAATAAATAGTTAAACATTAATGTGCGGAGCAATTTTGGTGATTCTACTGTGTAAGCAGGAACATACTTTTGCATCAACTCAAAAATTTCCAGATAGCTTCCTAAATATTTATAATGTTCTCCACGGGTTTGGGGCGTGCGTCCCGCCAGTGATGCAAAATCATCCTGCGCGCGTTTCCTGCCGTCAGGAAACCTGTCAAATCGTTTAGTAATGTAGGCCTGTGCTCCATCCGCAAAAAAGATCATTGCGTTCTCCGCCGTTTCGATGCCATAGACCTGCCTGGCGATCTGCATAGTCAGATGCTCGTTGGACGGCATTTGATCTGGCCGACGGCCAGCAGCTGTTATCGGCTTTAAAATATAATGCCCTTGCTCACCTTCTTCGATCAATCGCAATTTATTCTTATCAAGAATTACTGAAAACTTATCCTGAACACCCGATATTGACATCCGTTTGCGGTTTTCTTCAAACAGTTCATCGGTCTCTTGATTGCTCGCCGGTGAATCATACCTCAGAACATGGCTTACCCGCTTGCCATCGAAGACACGCTTCAGGCAATTCTTATTATAAGTGTCGTAGCCAGGTGCCAATGTCCCCGGGCAAAATTGAATCTCTGGTAAGTTCATCACTTCTCGATTTTAACAATTGTCACAGCACCAATCGTGTCGCTTTTTGCAGTGGTAAGCAGCAGTCCGAAATCGTCTTTTCGGTCTATACGGTTTAGATGACAGACCACTTGTTTATTGGAACCCTCCGGCAACATGTTATAAAAGAATGGGAACAGGTATGGGGCCTTGTAGACCTCAATCCTTTTCGGTAAAGTCAAACTAACAGCAGGTTTCGAACTGTCTTCTACCCATTCTTTATGATAGTGAAATTCATATGCGCCGTTGTCATCTTGCAACAGGATACCAGCCTGCTCCCTTCTGAAAAAGACCTTTGCACTTCTCATGGATTGTTAGATTTTACACCTAGGATGATTTCAAGACCCAGGGCGTCACATAGTTTTTTCAAGGTTGATAATGTAGGATTGCCCTTGCCAGATTCAAATTTTTTTAAAGCGCCCAAAGCTACACCAGATAACTCTGACAGCACTTTCTGGGTAACCTTTAACGACTCCCGCCTTACCTTGATAGCCTCAATGATACATTCAAAGTGCATTATAATGTTCTTTTTGAAGTAAATATAACCATTCAACGCGGATTATTACTAAAAAGTACCTCGTAGTGTACTTTTTAGCAGCATAAACACAATTACCAACCTATATACCGCCAATCTTTCTTCTTTCCACTACCAAAAACATATGCAATGATTCCGGTTCCAGCTGATGGTGCGGTAACGCTTACTACGCTGTAGAGTTGGCTCGTTCGAGGGTCAGGAATTCTTTATTATCTCAAATAAAGTATAGCGTGCAAACATCGTATCAATTAAAAAGCCGGAATGCAGGTAGCACAAAAAGTTGAGAGACAACAAGAATCATAATTTTATATTTAACCTATGCTATATTATATTAATAGTTAAATTCAAATCTTTCGCCTAACAAAAAGTACACGTATAAATGGGCACGTTGCTGGTGTTTCTGGTCGTCTTTCTTCCCATTGGTTGGTTCTTATGGCGAATGCTGAGATACACCCGTGATACGATCGGCACAAATTCACCTCTTAAAGTACAACGCATTTATCACACAACGTTTCAATCGATTTTTATAAGAATCGACTACATTCTCGTTGTCATATGTGCTTTCATGGGCGGTGTATTCATATATGCTGCTCTCTTTTCAACGTTCTCAGGACTTGACCCGATAACAGGTCGGACCATTCTGTTTGTCATGTCATCCATAGTTCTTTCTTTGGCGGCCGTTATTTTGGTTGTTGACCTCAATCATTGGCCCTACACCCGTGGCGTAGTGATAACAACGTTTCCGGATGAACATGAACTGGACGTACAACTTCCTGACGCAACTTTTCGCATCAAAAAAGGTGACATTCGTAAGATCAGTATCTATCATAACAATGCCAGATTGCAACTCGGGTTTGCTCAATATCACCTTCAAAATGGTGACAGCTTTCTGCTTTCTTTCAGAACAGAAGGTTTGGAAGTAATACAAGAATATTTCAAAGGTATACCAGTCGAAGAATTTGTTTACCACATTCCCTTGATAAGCAAGCATCAAAGCGTTACCAGGCATGAGCATAAAGATCAGGTCAAAGAAAACAGATATGGCTGGCTAACCTTCTTCATACAATTTCTTGTAGGGGTTTGCCTGGTTACAATAACCTGCATGATGTACAAAGATGCGAAATGGCAGGACGATATGTCAATGCATGCACCAGTTGTGTGCATGAAAATCAAATACGGAATAAGAGGAGCAGGAACGGTTAAATATCCCGATCAGGTCTACGCGGATTACATGGGGAAAACATATCATTTTGATATGGGCAGGAAATACTACCGAAGTCTTACAGGTGTCGATTCCATCGCCGTTTATTTTGACCAAACCACTGGCAGGGCGTTTCTTCCGACATCCGGCCAAGTCAGACATTACACAGGCCTCTACCTGCTTATCGCAGGCGTCGGTTTGCTGTTTATCGGAGTCAGTAGCCGGGAGCTTATCAAAATCGCCGGCAAACGTCATCCGGAAACAAGCGGGAGCAGCTAAACAGAACCTTTTTATGACTTACATTTTCGGAGTTCTATCCCGACAGATTGAGCCACCGTTGCTGAGCTCAAAAAATTTACCAACATACAAAAAACACCTGCACAACTGCACAGGCGTTTTCAACAATCAAAGTAGTGTAGTGATTTAACCCAGGTTGAAACCAGCAACAGAGTGATGTAATACGTCTGTGTTTTTTGTACTGAAAATCGTCTTCAGCTGTACTACATTATCGACTTTCATTTTCTTAAAAATCGTATTCTTTATTGTACTGATCGTGGAGGGTTTACGACCGAGTGTGTTTGCAATCCAGGATGTTTTCATACCCTGGCTTAGATACAGTGCAATCTCCGACTCCCTTGGCGTCAGCAGCGCACCCGATTTCGTGATCACTTCTTTTCTGGCTACGAAACTAAGCAGACTTTCGAGCAACGTAGGACAAATAAACTGTTGCTTGTTCATCACGTTCGTAATTGCATTGGTAATTTCACTCGCTATATTCTGCTTCAACAGATATCCGTCAACCTTCAACTCGAAATAACGTATTGTCAGATTCTGCTTCAGGTTTTCATCATATACAATGAGCGGAATATCAGGAAACTGCTTCTTCGCCTCTATGACTTGCTGAAAACACTCTTCCGGAATCAGTGAATTGTTTCCCAGCAAAAGCACATCACATGCCTCATGCCCATGGTTTCTTTTGAAGTCAGAAATAGAATCGGATTTCAAAAGATTTATTTCATCGTACACTTCATGCAGAAGGGACGTAAGTCCGTAGCCAATGATTTTATAGCTGTCTATCAATCCAACTGTGATCATAAATTCGTGATTTTGTTTAATGGAGGTAAGGCGTTTCGAACTTCTTGTTGGCAGGCTCCACCGAAGCCTGCCATTTTACAGGTGTGGAAGGTAAAAATGTGTGTATAGTGTAATGCTTAATAAGATCATAAATCAGCATCGGATTCAGTTTGAAACAGGCAGTAATCCACTATCGCTGCGGCAACAATTTATTTTTTTCATAGTAACATGGATATGAGAATCTGACATGATGGGTGATGGTGAACCGGATAATCTTTACTATTCCTGTTTTTAACATGCACAAATTTATGTAAGCTAACCCAATTATCACTAGTAATAATCCATGATCGTAATCGTAATATTTCTACTGCCATTTTTTGCATCCGGATGGCGAATTTGTACGCCTAAATCTTACTTTGCGGTACGTCCTGTATCCTTAATGCCAAAGATGTTTTTCAACTGTACAACATTTTCGACCTTCATTTTTCTGAATATCGTACCTTTAATTGTACTGATCGTAGAAGGTTTCCGCCCGAGCGTATCTGCGATCCAGGAGGTACGCATTCCCTGGCTCAGGTACGTCGCAATTTCTGATTCCCGGGCCGTCAGGACTTTCGTAACCCCTGTATCCGTGGTTCCGTCATTGGTAACAAACTTCAACAACTTCTGCAGTAACACCGGACAAAGGAACTGTTTCCTGTTCATGACAGCCTTTATTCCATTTACTATCTCCCCTGCAATGTTCTGCTTGGAGATATAGCCTTGCACCCTCAACTCAAAGTAACCAACCGTGAGGTTCTGATCGATGTTCTCGTCATAAACAATAACGGGTGTCAGCGGATAATACTTTCTGAGTGCTGTTACTTCATCGAAACATTCCTGAGCAACAGCAGAATTATTGCCCAATATCAATACATCACATTCTTTGTCGGCATACTTCACATAAAATTCAGAAATACTGTCGGCCTCCAGCAGCTCCGGATTCTCTAATTGCTGATTGAGAATCAAATTTAATCCGAGTCTTATAATCGCGTAATTATCTATTATTCCAATGGTTATCATACTTGCTCCGCAATTTAATTTGGTGTCCGGTAGCAGAGTCAGTTCAAAACATCAGTCAGATGATCCGGCTCTGAAAAGAATATATTCCTGTCTTTAAAAATATATTTGAGGGAAAACATTTTTTTGGACGACTCCATCACTACAACCATTTTCAGTGTTGGCCTGTATGTATTTACATACTTTAAAAAATCGATCATTTCCTTCGTAGGCTCAGACAGGTTCGCAAGGAACACATCGGGAATGTTTTCAATTTCCCTTACACCACGATGAAATAAATAGGTTTTAAAAACCTCGTTGATTGAAAGGACATTTTCAATCTGAAACCTGTCCCGGATCATCTTGTCCAAAGACAATTCATGATCCTTTGATTGATTGTAAATGAGAAGTTTTTTCATATCGCCGGGATGAAACGCTGAGACCCGTCTTAAACAAAGAGGTAAATAGCTGCCAGAACGATCTGAACCGGACCACATATACCTGTCATTTATTTACCAGAAATCGCCTTGTAAACGATACCGGCCAACATAGCCCCCACCATGGGTGCCGCTATAAAAAGCCACAACTGATCCAGCGCCCAGCCGCCAACAAATACCGCCTGGCTAATACTCCTTGCCGGATTTACAGAGGTATTGCTCACCGGAATACTGATCAGGTGGATTAATGTCAATGCCAGACCGATCGCCAATCCGGCGAAACCTGCCGGCGCTTCCGGCGATGTCGATCCCAGAATAACAATCAGAAACATAAACGTCATCACTGTTTCCGTTACCAATGCGGCCGTCAGGCTGTATTTACCCGGCGAATGATCACCATAGCCATTTGCCGCAAAGTCACCGATCGCACTTCCGTTGCCGGTCACGATCAAATACAGTACCGCAGCACCTGCCACGCCACCCAAAACCTGCGCAACCATATAAGGCATCAGTTCTTTGCCTGAAAACCGACCTCCTGCCCACAGACCGATTGACACGGCCGGGTTCAGATGTGCTCCTGATATATGACCCAATGAATAGGCAATACTTACCACTGTTAATCCAAATGCCAGTGAAACACCTAAAAGCCCAATGCCCACATCAGGAAAAGCAGCTGATAATGCGGCACTGCCGCAGCCTCCCAGCACCAGCCAGAAGGTACCTAAAAACTCTGCTGCATATTTTTTCATCGTGTATAGTTTTTGAATAGTGGGGGGTTATCTGTAATACCAACCTGTCATCAAGCTGGTAAATCTTTCATTTCATGTGTGAGGGAACTAGGGAACCTGAGAAGATTCCCTGCTTTCCGACTTAACGTCTGTCAATAAACGTAAAAGGTTAAGAAGCATCTTCCCGAAACAATTCCGGGAAGATGCCTGCACTACCAACTCTACTCTTCACTTATTTACTAACTACGATCTTATGGGAAGAGGCCAAACCGTTCGCCCTGTTCACACGCACGATGTAAATACCTGATCTCAGGTTTTGCACACTGATCTCACCCTGTACAGGACTAGCGCCCTGGTACACGGCACGACCGTTCACATCGAAAATTGATACGCCTGTTACTCCGCTATAGTCTTTGATAAAAACTTTATCAACCACCGGATTAGGGTACAACGAAACATCCGCTGTTGCAATACCATCAAACTTCACACTCTGGATGCTGCTGTAAGCGAAAGTGGCATCCTTGTCTACCATTTTCAGACGGTACAGGTTTTCACCGTTCACAGGATTAGCATGGCTGAAAGTGTAGTTTCTCAATGTTTTGCTTTCGCCGTTCGAAGTCACCTGGCCTACATTTGCCCAGTTTTTGCCGCTTACGCTGTGCTGGATCTCGAAGTAGTCACTGTTTGTCTCTTCGGTTGTTGCCCAGTTTAGCTGTGCAATTGATCCTTCTTTTTTGGCACTGAAAGAAACCAGCGTTACAGGAAGTGGTGCGTTGGTAAAACTGGTCACTGCATCATCATTTGACTCACTAGCCAGCAAATCGCCCGGAGGTACCAGGTTGGCAACAAATCCTGTATTCTGGATTAACGTTGGTCCAATAACGGGTAGGTTAGACAAGGAGATGAGAAGCGGCTTGTCCGCGGGAAGAAGGACATCTTTCGAAGTTCCCCTGTATCCGTTAACGGCAGGCTGATATATCCAGTTAAAAAGGTCAGCACCGGGACCCGTTGGTAAGATCGCCGCACTCCCCTGCACATTGGATAGGGATATATTGATGACCGCCATACTTATACCCATATCATCGCTGCTCAGCGGCTGATCCAGGATTTCTGCTACCACTTGAAAGCTCAGTGAGAGGGTGCCAGGGTAAGACGTCGGCGACGGATTGAGTAATGGACTTTGCAATAACATATCAATAGCCTGAGCCTTGACTCTGATTGCAGAAGTGGACAGCAAAGCTGCCAATAAAAAGATGTTTACAAGTGTTTTCATGTTAATCGTAGTTTATAGTTAGCGGAAAAATTGAATTAAGTCTGCGTCCTGATTATTAAGAAGGTTTACTTCGCCGCCACCTTGGCCAGCGGGAATAGAAGTTGCCAACGGGAAAGTTCCATCTGTACCACCAGGTGTTAGTGTCACATAAAAGACAAATCGTCTTTGGCTGCTTCTTGGAATTGACGTTGTGGTAGTGAAAATGTAATAGTCCGGATCTGAATCGGAAGCCGTCCAGATGGAATTTTGTGTTGAAGCATTACCATTGGCAGGAGCGGTAGTCTGGCCTGGATTCCAGATATAATTTGAAAATAAGGGGTTTTTGGCGACTCTGACCGTAATCTGTCCGTTTGTAGCCACAAGCGTACCCACTTCCAGGGTAGACACCAAAATTTCCAGCTGTTGGGTTCCATTCACCGTAGCTGGCGAAACCTCCAGACGCGGCGAGACATCCGGTCCCATCCCTGCAATGGTGTAGGCCACGTATGTGTCGGGTACAATGGATGCATTGGTTGTAATCGAACCTGCAGCTACTGCGCTTGCCCCTCCCAATATCGACGTAGCGTCAACTGTTGAAGGAATTCTCACCCAGTCACTCCCGTTCCAGCCTACAATTGTAAGTGTTGACAGTATACTACCTGTTAACGCAGGAACATTGCTTCCTCCATCCCATGTAAGTGTAATTGGGGTGGCAGTAGCACCGTCAATATCCCAGTATTCAACACTGCTCACCGCTTTGATACCCGGTCCGCGCGTTGCCATTCCGGTTGGAAATGGTCCGCCCACGGGGAGTGCCGTAGCGTAAGGGCTACCTGTAAACAGGTTACTGGTAATGGCCGTTGAAGGATTGGCATGGAAATAGGCTCCACTCGTCCCATCCGCAGAAGCAGCAAACTGACCTGCGAAACCGTTATCTCCCGTAGGGAAAATGAACTGTCCTGTACCGTACTTGCGTACATAACCATCTACATAACTGGCATCCGTTACGCCGGTAGCCGTAAGGCCAGCGCCGGAAAAGTTAAGATAACTGATATTGGCTGTTGCGCGCTCGGTAAGGATAACGCCCGGCTGAGTGCCGGCACCTCCTGTGAGGAAATTATGATTACCGAAAAACGTCATTTGTGCACCGCCAAAAATGGTGGTATTGCCCAGGCTGCCTTGCTGTGCCTGTGCGCTGCCGCCGATGGTTGCGCACAGCAAAAGCGAAGCCGCTGCGTGTTTCCAACCTTTAAGGAAGGATGGATTAATATAGTTTCTTTTCATTAGTCTTCTGTTTAATTGTGTGTAGTTTGATTTGGTGTTTGCGTTTTTTTTCGCTGTGTTTTAGAGTGGTGTGTGCCGACACAGACACAGACCACGGATTAGTTTTCACAAACCGGAGCTTAAATTGAAACAAGCGCCATGTCAAATTGCAGGTAAGACAGATTCACGCCTGTGGTAACCGTTGGATAAGGAAACAAATACTGCACCTTGACAACATCACCTGCATTTAATTTGAAGATTCCTGAACCTCCACCAGCCATTCCAGCCCCAGCCACACAATTGGCAATGGCTACATACTTAGAGATTACACCATTTACTGCGATACCTATATACATACCTGACTGAATGGCGGCAGGTGAGGTAGAGAAGATCGTATGAATGGAATAATAGCCAGTGCCGCCGGCAGGAACCGTGTATGATTTGCTCGCCAGATTGTAATTATTGTTCTTGTCATAGACCATTGTTGTCAGTGCCACATCCGTCCATGTATTTCCTACCATTACTTGTGGAGTAGTACCAATGTTTGCAGACCATACCACTGATAAATTGGGAGTGGTTGTTGCGTTTTTATACACCCATCCCATTCCGTCCCAATAGTATTCTCCAACACCATTAGCAGGATACTTTGTGCTGCTACTTGTCAAACCAGCATTCGTATTATACACCGTCATACCGGGAGATGTAGTAGCCGTTCCTGATCCAAGAATCGGTGCATAAACAGTTGTACTCGTTAAAGCTACCTGAGAATAGCGAAGACCTTTATTAGATGACTCTAATTCTAAAGCCGATCCCGTTGCAATCATTGTAGGATTATCCCCGATTTTCACCTGAGCGAAAAGGGAAGTGGAGCTGGCAAACAGGAATGCAAACATGGCTCCTGCAAACGCCTTTTGTATAAGTCTGTTTTTGTTCATTGTCATTGTGTTTAGATTGTGCGCGATTTTTTATTTTGAAGTTCGATTTGGGTTTTGTTTCGTATACCGATTTTTCAATGATCGTAAGCCTAAAATCCTGGCTCAGAAGTGGAACGTCGGTGGGACATATACTACGGATTAAACAATATTTGGCCTTGTGATACGCTGCCCTGCCTAAGCCTATTTTGCTCATGCCCCAGTGCTGCTACTGAGTAACCGTTGTGATTAGGAACTGTGTACTTGGAGCGGAACCGCAACCAAAAACGGGCGACACGCCTAGCCCATAAACACCTCCAATAGAACCTCCATAACTCCATGGGACCAGATAAACCTTTACGTTATATGACCGCACAGGTAGATTTTGCAACGCAATTTTATAGTTGAAAGAACTGGCATAACATGTGAGTGCTGCAGTAGGAGTTTCCGCAACTACATTCGTAAAAATTCCAACCGGCTCATAAACTCCCGGTGTGGTCTTGTCAATGTAAATAACGACTTTGACATCTGTTTTGCCATTAAGCATAGCTGCATATTGACCTGTAACGTCAATGATTACATCGTTAGAGGGATTGACTATGTTAATGCTACCATTTAAATTAGCACTCGATGCACAAGCGGGAATGGTTGGGCTTGGATTACAATTAGGGGCTCCCGGAGTCAAAGTTAAATACATGCCAGCCGATTGGCTAAATGAAGTTACCGAGGTTTTCTTCGATACAGTTTCAAGAGCAACCCACCCGGTGCCATCCCAATAGTATTCACCAATTTTAGCGGCCAGTGTCGGATAGTTGGTGTTAGTGGAAGTAATTCCCGTATTCGTGTTGTATACGTGCATTCCGGCAGTAGCAGTTCCTGCAAGCCCCCAAGTGGTCGTGTTGGTTAGTGAAATTCTGGGCATTAGTAAACCCTTGTTGGTGCTTTCGATCTCTAAAGCAGATCCCGCATTAATTGTTGTCGGATTATCTCCAACCTTCACCTGTGCGAACAGGGAAGTTGATGCCATCAACATGGCTGCGCAGACTGCGCCTGATAGGATAGTTTTTAACTTCATTGTTTTTTGTTTAATGTGTGATTGTTTGTTTTCAATACAGTTTGGTAATGGCAAACGCTGCCTTCTTCATCGTCCAGGTTTGCACGCCGGGCAAGATCTAGGTTGCGCTGACCAGTTTTATCTTATCACCCGCAACCGCTTTTACCACAAGAGCGCCGCCTACAGGCATGTCCCTCTCTTCAAAAGATCTCACCTCCGTGGTGTACACGCGTACCCCCGCCTGCAGTACTGAAAAACCTCCCGTTGCCACCGGATTGGAATAACCGTCCACGAAATAATTAACCCCGGACAATGAGATGGAATAGTAGCCATCGGCAGGAATCGTATACTCCTTCGTGGTATTGTCCCAGGCTGCTTCCGGATCAAAATCCGGGTTGATGTTAATGACCGTTCCGGCATTGTCCTGCCCTACGCTCTGGCTGGTGGCATATCCGGCAAAGACCAAACCCGCCTGCCAGCTTCCCCCACCGTTTGCATCGGAGGTGAATACACGTCCTGCTTTTTGGGTGCCATCCGCAATCGTTACCTGGCCAGTGGCTTTATCAATACTGGTTTTTCTCCCGGTGGTTGATGCCTCCACTTCCAGGTTATTTGCCGCATTGATCACCGTCGGATTTGTTCCGATTTTGACCTGGGCAAAAAGTGTGGAAGCGGTGAAAAGAAGCACCGTTGTGAAAAATAAGACGGACAGGTATTTTGTTGGTTTCATGTTCGATTTAGCTTCGTTGATGACGGATTAGCTTGGCTACACCTGTAATCTGCAAAGGCACAGACCACTGGTTTAAGTACAATTACTCACTTACTGTAACAATAACTTTTTGATTAGAGAAATCGTCATTTCCGCAACCACCGGCAACAGCCTTTTTACCAAATCCAACTGCTGCTGCTGGACCAGCATTAGTCCATGGAGCGACATACACCTTCACGTTGTAGTTACGGGCAGGTAGATTTTTGAGAGCTGTTTTTAAGTTTAAATATTGTCCTGAGCAACCAACTCCTGAATTTGTTATGAAGTAATTATCAACCAATTCGAAAACTCCCGGAGTAGTCTTATCAATGTAAAGTGCTACAAAGAAAGTTACGGTAGTTGTATTGTTCGCAACCGTGTAAGCTCCTGTGATATCAATAGTAATGTCATTGGTAGGATTTAACACAGAGAAGCTTGCATCTCTTTTTAAGTCGATTGCGCAAGCTGGGATTGGCGATCCAAGTCCATTAAGACCACATGAACCCGCCGCGCCAGCAGGTATAGTAAGAGTTACACCAGGTGTTAATTGTGCGAAGGAATTTATAGAACTGGATTTTGTGACAGGTGCTAGTGCTACCCATCCTGTTCCATCCCAATAATACTCGCCAATCTTTGCTGCAAGTGTCGGATAGCTGGTATTGGAAGAAGTTATCCCTGTATTGGTATTATAAACGTGCATCCCTGCTGCAGCTGTGCCTGCAAGTCCCCAGGTAGTTGTGTTTGCCAAGGAAATTCTCGGCATCAACAGTCCTTTGTTGGTGCTTTCAATTTCAACAGCAGAGCCTGCATTAATCGTAGTCGGATTGTCTCCAATCTTCACCTGTGCAAAAGCAGAAGAAGATTCCAAAGCCGTCGCCACTGCGATGAAGGCTGTTAATAGTAGTTGTTTTGTTTTCATTGTGTAGTTCATTTTTAAATGGATCATGTGTTATGTGTGTTTTTTCCGGAACTGTGTTGAGAGGAGGTTTCCTGTACGGATCAATCAAAACAGTTTGTCGGGAGCCGCCCGCTGCGGGCGCTCCCAACGTTTTGTCAAGTGTGTGTGGTTGTAAAGTAGATTCGGGTTAAATGTAAAATAGTTGCGTGTGTATATAAATTAAATAGATAGTGTGTGTTTTATAGTCCAACTAAGTGATCCTACAAATTTTGTCATATTGTGACCACCTGACTTTCACAAGGTCACAAATAAAATACTGTAAAAAATGCATTTTTTTGGTCATAAAAGTACTTTTCTAACTCTGTTTTACACTACTTCTGAGCTGCTTGTCAATGTGTATCTACGGTCAAAATCGTACTTCCGCTCCTACTCAAATTCCTACGGTTTACAGCCGTTTGAAATGTTTCGATTGATAATTTGACTATACTAGAAATACCCTTTTCCGATCATTTTGGTGGTATATTGCTATTCCTGATCGCTGATGCATATCTTTACCGTGAATATTTGTAA
>DASYHR010000806.1:0-4261 GCA_035998385.1 Dyadobacter sp.
AACCGGTTGAATAGTAAAGAGGTAATCACTGCCGTATTCGATCTGGCTGGATATACTTACGGTCCTCTTTTGGGACTCTTTTCTTATGGAGCTTTTACAAAACGAGCAGTGAACGACAAGTTTGTACCGCTTATTTGCAGCGCAGCTCCGGTTTTAACCTACATCATCAATATGAATTCTGCTGAATGGTTCGGAGGTTATCAGTTTGGATTCGAGCGGCTGATCATCAACGGACTGATTACCTTTATCGGATTGTATCTTCTCAAAGGAAACAAATCGGGTGCGACATTATCAGCTTAGTACATGAAGGATGACCTGATCAATTTTCGTGATATTATCGCCTATTTCCTTGTAGCTTCTGCGGGAGTATTGGTTCAGTTAGTAGTCGGATCCCTCTCCCAGGAGTGGTTTTCGTTATCATTCAGGCAATCATTGATTCTGGGGTACATACTTGCTTCTATAGTAGGTTTTATTCTGACCAGAATGTTCGCCTTCAGCAACAGGAGCGCTGAGAAAAGCAGGCGGGAAATGCTCAAATTCGGTTTGGTCACCTTACTGTCTTTTTCTATAACCGTATATGGGTCTGATTTTCTGTTTAGGATCTCAAAACACATATTTGGAGTACTTATCCTCACAGTTCCTTACTCAGTAAAAACTGTTAATATCAATCAGCTGAGCTGCCAGATCATTTGTATGGGCGTGAGCTTTGTGAGTAACTACACATTACACAAAAAATTCACCTTCCAGAACACCGGATTTTATGAGAGATTGAAAAAGTTACTGTTCTGACCTGCTTCACCAGCCACCATAATATATTTCTGTTTTTTATTAATAAAGTATTAAAAATGATTAACTTTCTGATAGAGTCGGATGATGAATAATTAAGTTCTTTTCAAGTGTAAATGGATGTTGAATTGAAGCATGCAATAGCCAGCTTTTTTTATCAAACTAACCGTTTTACAGAAATGAAAACATCAGCATTAATTCTATTAGGAGCGTTGGCTTGCCTATCCTGTTCAGACAAAGCCAACGAAGCTGCCAGTATCGAAGCTAATCTCGAAAGCGAGAAAAAGGCTATCTACGCTACGATTGATAATGAAACAAAAGCCTTCTTCGACCGTGACTACAATGCCTGGAAGGCGACTTATGCACAAACCGACTATGCTTTTCAGGCCTGGAGCAATCGTGACGGAACGTTTGATTCCAATGTAGGATGGGAAGATATCGATAATCTGATTGGCAAGTACATCAGCGATAATCCTGAAAAAAGCCACCCCAAGGTTGAACGTAAAAACATCAAATACAAATTTTACGGTGACAACGTAGCCTACCTTACCTGGGATCAGTTTAACAGCGACAGGGACGAAAAGAACTTTCACCACAGCAAGGAGGTGAGGCTGATGGAGAAAATCGACGGACAATGGAAAATTGTGTGTGTCTCTGCTTTTTGGGATTATAAAAATGTCATCCCAGGCAGTAAACTTCCGATGATCCAGAAAATTGCAGCAGAGAGCAGAGGTAAAAATAAGATCTAGAAATGTTCGTAATTAAACAGTTTTGTTCGGATATGAACAGTTCAAAGGCAGGTAAAAGAATTGTTGCAAAGTGCGCAAAATAACATTAAATACTCTGTATCAATACATTAAAAAAGGATGAAGTCACTCAATGAGCTTTCGTCTGATTTGTGGCACATCCTTTTTTATATAGTTGATGATCGCACATAAGGTCATAAACTATAAAAGAAAATAGCCATGAAAATTATCATCTCAAAAATCGTATTAGTAGCCACTCTGATCTGTTCTCTCTCTTCCTTTGCCAATGACAAAAAAGCAGAAGCCATGGCGAAAGTTGAAGCCGCTAAACTCGCAGGATTCGGGGCCTCTATCTTTCAACTTAACAATACGCATAAAGTGAAATTGTCTGTTGATAAAAAGAAAGATTCGCATCTGAGAATAATTCTGAAAGACCAGTTTGGTCGTACACATTACAATGAGCTCTATAGTAAAAACGAAGGCCAGTATCGTCGTACATTCGACTTTACAAATATGGCTGACGGCACTTACCAATTTGAGCTTGTGTACAAAGATTACAAGCTAACCAAAGAGGTACAGCTTGAAACAAATCAGGACCGCATATTCGTCATTCAATAAAACAAATCGGGCCGGATTAAAGAATCCGGCCCGATTTGTTTTATCACGTTAATTCCTTTTCAGGATCCCAGAAATGTTTTTTCCAGTTTTGTATCTTGTCATCTCTCACTTCCACTCCTTCTTTTTCAAGCCGTTCCTGCATGGTGTCTGGTGTATCAAACAGCAATTTGGCTGTCAGTACGCCCTCTTTATTGACAACCCGATGCGCTGGCAATCCTGGCATTGAATAGCTGCTTCCCATAGCCCAACCTACAATTCGCGCTCCCCGTTTGTTTCCAAGATAAGCCGCAATGGCTCCGTACGTAGTAGCACGGCCTTCCGGGATTAATCTAACCACATCGTAAACATTCTGAAAAAAGTCATCCTGTTTACTTTTTTTCCTGTCTTCTTGCTTCTTGTCGCTCATCTATTTCGTCCTCTAGTTGTGTATACCATCCAGGTCCGTAAGCCCTTATCAATGGTTCTTTCAGGAATTTATACACCGGCACTCCCAGTTCCTTCCCAAAGTCGCAGGCAGGACTACAAATATCCCATCTGTCGTAATTAAGGGCATGGTACTGTTCGTATTTTGTAATACGGATCGGGTATAAATGACAAGAGATTGGCTTCTTAAAGCTTATTTTGCCATCGTTGTAAGCATCTTCAATCGCGCACTTAAGCATTCCCTTTTCATTGTAAACAGCATAAACGCACTCACGATTGTCAATAACCGGAGTTACATAGTCACCTTCAAAGTCAGTGGTGTATGTCCCTTCCTTTGCTATAACCGCTTTTGCAGCTTCGGTAAGATAGGGCTCTACGATCGGATAAATCTCGTCCAGAATAGCAAGTTCATCCTGTTCCAGAGGCGCACCGGAGTCTCCCTCCACACAACATGCGCCCTTGCACTTATCCAGGTTGCAAACAAACAACTGGTCCTCTATATCGTCACTGATGCACGTATTATCGATGAGTATCATTTTATTCTGCTACTATTTTTGTGGAATTCTTAGTCTCTGCCCTACCGAAACAGTATTTCCAGACATATTGTTCAATTTCTTAATATCCTCAATACCAACACCATAGTTTTGAGAAATACGGAACAGTGTTTCACCCGATGCTACCGTATGGTTACGGAAACCTTGAGGCGTGTTACTTTGCCTGGTATTGCGGCCGGCACCGGTACCTACCTTCAGTTGCTGTCCGGAAATCAATCTGCCCGGAGAAGTCATGTTATTAAGTACCATCAACTCATTCAGACTAATTCCGTAAGTTCTTGCAATACTATAATAGGTTTCGCCAGACTGTACGGTATGGTATTTGGCACCCACATCGTTTTTCTCTGCATTTATCTTTTCAGCCTCGCGTTCTATACGGGTTGGCCCGGTTGGCGTGGTTACGGCTGCAACAGGTCTTTCAGTCTCAGTAATCGGCTCTCCACCAGTTTTCACACGCAGTCTCTGACCAACCATCAATCCCTTACGTCCACCTGAACTGTTCATGTCTGTCAGCTCAGAAACGCTCATTCCGTATTTTCGTGCAATACTGAAGTATGTATCACCAGACTTCACAATATGTACGCCTTCCCGGGCTTCTGATGTTACCGGACTTGCAGACTCAGTCTTTTCAATTTTATCTGCTGCCAGTTTTTCAGCTGCGTTTCTTTCGGCAATCTCGCGTTGCTTTCTGGCGTATACAGAGTTATTTGCATTATTTACAGCCGGCTCTGGCTTTACTTCAGCTACAGGCTTTTTGTCTGTTTTCTTGCCTTCAGCAGTATTTCCATCACCCGATTTGAAAGCACTATCATCATTGTCCTGAGTAATAATGACAACTCTGTCGTTTGACTCAACGGGCATGGTGGTGCCTGGCGTCACGACAGGGATTGTAACCTTCGGAGTTACCGCCGGCTCAAATGACTGTTGCTCTTTCGCTATACTACTCTCACTCTTTTCAACCAATACCGGAATGTATTTTTTCCTTCCTGCCGCATTGGTTGGAATATCCTGATTAACCGCAGCACCTGGTTTCTCAACTGAACTTGTGTTATCAGCAACTACCG
This sequence comes from Dyadobacter sp., assembly GCA_035998385.1. GTDB lineage: Bacteria > Bacteroidota > Bacteroidia > Cytophagales > Spirosomataceae > Dyadobacter. Next base: position 4,192 of record DASYHR010000806.1, read on the forward strand.
GAACAACTACCTGTTGCGAAGGTGAAGTCTCTTGTTTGATAATTTCAATAGGCTGTTTTTTCGGACGCTT
>DASYHR010000832.1:0-8025 GCA_035998385.1 Dyadobacter sp.
CGGAGTCTTCAACATTCTCCACATAAACTTGTATAGTCCGCCCGTCCACAGGAGTCTTGTATACGCCATCGGTTAGTTTATACTTCGGACTGTCTTTCAGCGCTCTGCAGGAAAAGCAAAACAATGCAATCAAAAATACAGATAAAATTCTGGTCATAAATTGACGTTTCGTTTAGGTTTCTATGCTCTCTTCATATTTATTGAAGAGGTAGCATGGTACTTTTTCTAAAACAGAACGGCTTAACAAAGATATGCCAGCGAGGTTCGCGCAGAAACTAAGTGATGCGCTCCGTCGTCAGTGCCCATATCCAAATTCACTTAAGCGCGTATATTGTCCTTTTTCGTTATCCTGGGGGGATTAGTTTTCGCGGCAGGTTTTATGAATGCTACCGAGTGCAATTGACTTTTGGCTTCAGCCGGATACAAAAGCTTCCTGCAGGAATTAAGCTGTCAGATATATAACTATTCTAAATTATTGATTTCCGGAAACTCTCGGAAAATGGCTATACAGCTATTGCGATTTAATGAAGCTAGTTATCCGTCCGACGATTATTTAAATTTTTCTTCCGAAATAAAAACAACATAAAGACAGAGATAAGAACAGAAACAAATACCGACAGATCATTCCCTGAAACAATATTGACTGTCTTAAACAACGATGGCCAGTTTTGTTTGACAAATGCAGTCATCACAAAAACCGAATTATTAACTACGTGGGCGCCTATAGCTACCCATAAGTTTCCAGACCAGTAAAACAGATACCCAAAAAGTGCACCTAAAAACAACCGCGGGAAAAATCCGTAAAACTGGAAATGAATGATGCTGAACAGTAATGCGACAATCCAGATACCGGCTGCAGGAGTCACCTTCCATTCGATCAGCTTACGCTGCAAAACTCCGCGGAAAAGTACTTCTTCCCCAATCGGGCCTACTACACCGAATACGCCAAGAGCTACAATCAACTCAGAGAATGAATCAATCTGTAAGAGTTGTTGAGTAACGAGACTTTTTTCATATTCGGTTACACGCATCCAGTTTTCAATTTGATCAAAATTAGTGGGCAAATTTATATTTTGATTCCATTCAATGATTTTTTGGTTGATTGGAATCAGCACTATGATGACTGCCAGAGCCACCCACATCAATGAAACAGACACCAGTTTCTTTTCAGAAATGTCTTTCAACTTCCGTCCTTCAAAAAGTTTCCAGTATAGTACTGCAGGTAATAGAAAAGTGAAGGAATGTGTGATTCCATTCAAAAACATTCTCAGATACCAACGATCCGGAAGCTCCTGTCTGAATGCAGTATCTGTAGCATGTACAAGCGGTTTTAGTTCGAAGAGATAATTTACCGATAGATTGATCCCGATTCCCAAAGCCGACCCCAGAAAAATACACCCGACCAAAATCAGAACAGAACTGCTTTTTTGCATAATCAAACGTGTCTTCAACTTCCAGATTCTTCCCTCCCCAAAAATACAAATCTCCCGCACAAATAAATCAAGGCCGCACGGATTACCCGGCGGCCTTGATCATACGACATTTCGACAACAGAAATCAGTCAGCTGATACTATCAACCTTGTTTAAAAAACGAAACTTCACCGTCTGTTGAAACTTTAAGGATAGATTCTTTACCTGCTTTGCTTACAGTTACAAAGTAATGATCGGCATCTTCAAACTGTGTTCCGTAAAAGAACATATCGGTGTCGTTGTTTTCATTATCATCATACATGATCACGGCTCCGGTTGTGTAATCTTTATAGCGTTTTTTAATTTCTTTCTGTGCACTGGCTGGTAAATCAGCGAATTTTTTGATGGATGTGGTGCCCACCAGTTTTGAGTCATAATCGTAATAGGCGGTCATTTTTACACCATCTTTAGTGAAAGTTGCTTCGTCAAATTGAGCTCCCCTTGCCCAGCTTACATTGGATACGCCGTCGAAGTCAGACATGAATTGATCCTTCGCTCTCGAGCTCACTTCTTTTCCTTCCAGTTTTCTAAGGGCTTTGTGTGCGGCTTTTTTCTCGGATTTAAGTTCTTTTTTAACCTCTTTTGTGGTGGTTTGGGCTTGTACCTGAACGGTTGCGATGGCTACGAAAGCGACGATTGCGGATGCGATTAACTTTTTCATTTCAGTATGGTTTGATGTGAATGTTGAGTCAAAACTAAGTCAGGCAAATAATACCGGAAACAGATCATAGCCGGAAAGGCAAAAGCTGTCGGTGAACAGTCAGGATATCTCGTTATAATTCTTTTCTTTGCATACAAATTGATACTTTATCAAGCCCCCTGACATTCATATGAATTGCCTGATCATTGATGACAACATCATTGCAAGAACCACTCTGAAACAACTTGTAAAAAAGGACACTTCTTTGACGCTGGCTGGTGAATGTGCCGATGCAATGGAAGCCTACCAAAAAATAATGGCAGAACCAGTGGATTTGCTGCTGCTGGATATTGAAATGGAAGACATGAGTGGTATTGACCTGGTCAAAAGCCTGGGTCCGAAAAACCCGATCATCATCTTTACTACTTCCAAAAAAGAATATGCGGCAGAAGCGTTTGAACTCAACGTGGCCGACTATATTACCAAGCCTGTCACAACCGTTCGTTTTCTGCAAGCTATCGATAAAGCCAAGGAGATTTTCAAGAGTAAAAAGCAGGAAATAAAAACCGAGGACGACTCATTTCTTTTTATCCGGGACTCCAACATTGTACGTCGCTTGAAAATTGAGGATATTCTTTACGCCGAAGCCATGGGTGATTACGTGAAGCTGTATACATCTGAGCGTTTTTATTCTGTGCACTCTTCTTTAAAGGATGTAGAAAGCAAACTGCCAGATTCCAGATTTCTTCGCGTCCATCGGTCCTTCATTATCCAGGTCGGGAAGATTGACACCATCGAAGGTGGCACGCTGATCATCAATAAGAAAATGGTTCCTGTTGCAGACACTTACCGCGCGGTGCTTAATCAAAGGCTCAAAATACTGTAGATTTCGCCGACAGCTTTTCCTTGCCCGCCGACGATTTATCCTTTTCTGACTATTCAAGATTGCGCAAAGCTACTGACCTGTATTATTTTCACTGAAACAATTCACAGGTAAGCCGGTTGTTTGCAGCCGATTATCCAAAGCAAGCAAAATATGCGGATCAGAACGCTCATCTATTATATCACTACCGGTTTTGTGACCGGCGTGGTCATGCTTTTGCTTGCCCAATACATCACCAGCAGCAACGTACGCGAGCTCATCAGCGGTAATGAAAGTCTGTTGCAGGAATACAGGCTCAGCAACGAACTGGTTCGCATCCAGAAAGATCTTCTTTTGCTGGACAACAAAATCAAGGCCGCTGTCACAACCCGGGATACGGGAAAAGTGCAGGAATTCGAAGCGGCGATTGATAAGATCAGACAGGATAATCAGCTGATCGACAAAGTGAGTGACTCTTTGATTTCGGAAGCTTACATCAGTGAACTGCATGTACTGATCGGCACTAAAATTGATTTCAGCCGACAACTGGTAGACAGCTTCTACACTGCTCCAAAACCTGCTGTCGACAATGCAGTCAGTGATTACAAAGCGATCAGACTTACTGAAGACATAACCAGACTGACTCACAAAATTGACACCAGCGGTCGTATTGCTTTGGCTGAAAAAGTGAAGTCAGTTGACAAAAGCGGTCAGAGGGTATTGCGCTGGAATTTATACATCATCGTACTTGTACTAATTTTGCTCATTGCTGTCTTCCTGATCATCATTAACAGGATGAAAAAACAGGCGGAACTGATCGGGCAGCTCAATACCAGCGAGAGAAAATTAAAAGAAGCAGCGTTAATTAAAGAGAATTTCCTGGCCAATATGAGTCATGAGATCAGAACACCTCTGAACGCTATTCTGGGTTACACGAACCTTTTGCAGCGAAAAAAACTGGATGATGACTCCGCCCTGCACGTAGCAACGGTGCACAAGTCATCGGAAACACTTTTGTCGATCGTCAACGACATTCTGGATCTTTCAAAAATTGAGTCAGGCATGATGCGCATTGAACAAGCGCCGTTCAGTCTTTCAGGGTTGATCCATTCCGTCACCATGATGTTTCATCAGAAAATTGAAGAAAAGGGACTGATGATCCATACCCATCCCGGAACTGATCTGCCAGACACACTTATTGGTGATGCGACACGACTCACGCAGATACTCGTTAATCTGATCGGTAACGCGGTGAAATTTACCATGAAGGGAACTATCGAACTCAGTGTACGCATTAAAAATACCAGCCAGGATAACATTGAGCTCGAATTCAAAGTCAAGGATTCCGGCATCGGCATAGAAGAAGAAAAGCTGGATACGATCTTCGAAAGATTTCGTCAGGCAGAAGATTCGACGACACGGAAATTCGGTGGAACCGGACTTGGACTGTCTATCGTACGTGATCTGGTTCACCTGCAAAACGGTAGCATTGACGTAAGAAGTAAAGTCGGAGCCGGAACCGAAATCACTTTTTCCATTCCATATAAGGCTTACAAAGGAGCACCCATTGTGGATCAATTTAAGCCGGTTCCGCATTCAGAAAACATGCCGGGCGATCTGCACATTTTGGTTGTAGAAGATAATGTGATCAATCAGGGGCTGATGGTTCGTTTGCTGGAAGACCGGGGTATAAATGTCAAAGTCGCCGAAAATGGCAAGCAGGCATTGGAAGCATTGCAATCTCAGGATTTCGACCTGATTTTCATGGATATACAAATGCCGGAGATGGACGGATATACTGCGTCCCGCGAGATCAGACAGTCCTTCGGTCTCGGAACGCCTATCGTTGCCATGACCGCCCACGCAATGGCGGGTGAGCGCGAAAAGTGTATCAGTTTCGGTATGAACGATCATATATCAAAACCGATCAGAGAGCTTGAATTAATCCGAATATTATCGGATTTTTCAAAGCATAAAAATTTAAAAATTACTGATAATGAGCCGGTTATTTCAGAAAAGTTCGACTTTCACATAATTGATCTCACTTACATGAAAGAGATAAGTGGTGGTGATGCGGAGTACGAGAAAATGGTTACTGAGCAATTTTTAGATTTGATACCTGCAGCGTTGAATGCATTACAGTCAACGTTTACAAGTAACAACTTGCCGGAGCTCAAACGCATTGCGCATAGTATGAAAACAAGTATATCCATCATGGGTCTTGCCAACTTGCTTGACGAAGATCTGGATGACCTGGAGAATGCACAGCAAAACGAAAATGAGATACAGCAGAAGGTTGATCATGTTACCGCGATCTGTCATGAAGCCCTGACAGAAGCAAAAACTTTTTACAATCAATTCAAATCACGTCAATAATCACACTTCATGAAACCTCTCCTTCTTTTCCTGAGCTTCCTGTTCACAGTCAGCCTGAGTTCGGCGCAGCCTGTCGGAATTCAAAATAATAATTTCATTCAGCAACTTTATAAAAATGCCTATTACCTGGCCAGCAAAGACCAGGTTGACAAAGCTTTTGCCCATATAAAACCTGGTAGCTGGGGTGAGTTTGTGAAAGGCGTGGACGAGGATATTGTAACAAATAAAAAAATACTGGCGCTTACGTTCGATGCCTGCGGCGGTCCGCACGGCAGCGGATACGACTCGGAATTGATCGATTTCCTGCGTAAAGAGCAAATACCAGCCACACTATTTTGTTCAGGAAAATGGATTGACGCCAATTATGATACATTTCTGGCTCTCAGTAAAGACAAGTTATTTGAGATTGAAAATCACGGATTGAATCACAAGCCCTGCTCGGTGGATGGTGAAAGTGAATACGGTATAAAGGGCACTGCGGATGTGCCGGACGCGTTTGATGAAATTGAAGCCAATGAGCGGAAAATAGAAACAATTACAGGGCGAAGACCTCTGTTTTTCCGTTCCTCAACCGCGTATACCGATGAAGCGTGCGCGAAAATTGCGCGTGTGCTCAACGTGACCATGATCAGTTTCGATGTACTTTCAGGAGATGCAGTTCCTTTCACGCCAGTCAAAACCATTGAAGAAAGTGTACTTGAAAATGTAAAACCAGGCGCGCTGATTATCATGCATTTCAACCATCCCGAATGGAATACCTATGAGTCGCTTTCGAAGATCATTCCCGTTCTGAAAGCCAGGGGATACACCTTCGCACAACTCAAAGATTACCCTCTTAAAGGCAAATAAGACGTTATTTCAACCCGGAAAAGTATGAAACCAATGCATTTTCTCAGACAAAAAGGCATTCCCTACGTCCGTGAGAACGGGAAGATGATCGGGCAATACATCTTCACAGTATTTTTCATCGGCCTTGGTATCTGGTTTATTCGCCACGAAGAAACGGAGCTCCATCAGGTCAGACACATTCTCCTTACATCCCGCCGGGAATGGTTATTGGCCGGGGTTCCGCTCGCCGTCGTTTATATCGCATTGCAAGGATTGATGTATATCGAATCTTTCGCCGCCATTGGAAGTAAGGTGTTATTTACAGATTCCGTAATTCTTTTTCTGAAACGAAATTTCATCAGCGTTTTCCTTCCTGCGGGTGGCCTTTCTTCCCTGGCTTTTTTCACAGGCCCCATTGTGGGCAAGGGAGTTTCCAAATCCCAGATTCATTTTGCATCATCTATTTATGCGTTCGTGGGTATTGTGTCGGTGGTGATTGTCGCGATACCTGCTTTTCTGTTGGCCGTCGTGCAGGGAAATGTAGGTGCCGGCGAGTGGGCAGCACTGGCTTCACTCTTCATTTTAGTCGGAGTGATATACCTGCTATACCGATCCATATTAAACCAGGGTTTGCTTTACCAAAAACTGATCCATTACGCCCCCTCGTTTGAAGCTTACCTGGAAGATCTGCAAAGTAATAAAATCGATAAAATTCACTTTCTACGGGTTGTTTTTTACAGTGTTTTGATTGAGCTGACAGGAATCGCGCACGTCTATATTGCCATGCTTGCGCTGGGACTGCAACCTTCTCTTTTTGCTGCCATCATCAGCTACATCGTTGCCGTTATCTTTCTTATTGCTTCTCCGTTTTTACGCGGCCTGGGTGCTATCGAAGTGTCAATGTCCTATATCCTGATCCGTTTTGGCTTTACAGATGCAGCCGCCATTTCCATCACTTTTTTCTACCGTTTTCTGGAATTCTGGCTGCCTCTGTTTGCAGGGGCTGTGAGTTTTCTTTTAAAAATCAACAAACTATTGATGCGGGTTTTCCCGGCCCTCTTACTACTCGTACTTGGTATAGTCAACATTGTCTCGGTGCTCACACCTGCGATTGGTCAGCGACTCATCTTTCTGAAAGATTTTCTCCCGCTCAGCGCCATCACGGTTTCTAACTATTTTGTGCTGATCACCGGTTTACTCTTATTGGTTACCGCTGCGTTTATGCTCAAAGGTTTGCGCATGGCCTGGTACTTTGCAGTATTCTTTTGTCTGCTTTCTGTTGTTGGAAATCTTACCAAAGCGATTGATTATGAGGAGGCTATTTTCGCGCTTTTTGTATTGATTATTTTGGTCTTATCAAGAAAAGAATATTACATCCTTAACAACCGCAGGCTGGGTATTATTGGGATTCAAACCACTTTGTTGTCCTGCCTCGCCGTGATGCTTTATGGTTGTCTCGGATTTTATTTTCTGGATCAAAAGCATTTCAACATCGATTTCAGCTGGTCGGATTCGATCCGGTATACGATTCAGAACTTCCTTCTGATAGGAAGCGAAAATTTAATTCCTCAGGATGTCTTCGCGAGCGACTTCCTTTATTCGCTCAATATCAGCGGATTTATCTGTATTGCCTTTCTGGTATACACGCTGGTTCGTCCCACCATTCTCAAAGCTACCGTAGAAACGGATGATCTGCAATGGGCGAAAAAACAGCTTGTTTCCTACGGAAGTTCAGGTATGGATTATTTCAAAGCCTACCCCGACAAACTCATTTTCCGGCCAGAAAACAGCGAGGCTTTCATTGCTTACCGGCTGACGGGTAACTTCGCTGTGGCACTGGAATGCCCT
>DASYHR010000852.1:0-5932 GCA_035998385.1 Dyadobacter sp.
GTACAAATAGTTGCGTAAAGAATACTCTATAATTTCTTTCCAGCCAACTACATAATTTTCAGTAGCGAATTCCGGGCCTCCATCTGCGAAATTTTCTGTTCCGGCATGTGTGAGCGTCAATTTGGAAACATTTTCAGACATGGCCTGAATGTCCCATGTAAGCACTGATATTCCCTGGCTATGGGACGGATGCTCCCAGGTATGTTCAAACTTTTGTTGCGGGATAACACTTCGGATCATACAGCGATGTAAAAAGGCTCCTCCGGTTTCAACCTCGTAAAATGTGAACACTGCGCCTTCTTTTAAGTCAAAATCACGAATGGTAAAGTACCAGTGTTTCATTTCCTCCGGGATGGTGATTGCATCCCAGATCTTTTCTGCGGAAACCTGAAAAACTTTTGAAATAGTGAGCGCTTCCATAATATTGGGTATAATCAAATGGTTCTTTGGTATTTCTTTTCAACAAATTGTATGGTTTCCTTCATCAAGGCAATCAGCTTTTCTGTATCAATGTCGGACAGTTTTTTGACATAAATACAGGCTTTTCCCATACTGAATTTACCCAGATCGTTGAGCAGGTGTCGATGCTCTTCGTGGCCAGTGAACACGTACAGGGATATAGCTGCTTTTCTCGGTGAAAATCCTAAAATCGGAGCATTTCCTTCATGACCGCTGTCATATTTATAATAATAGTTTCCAAATCCTATAATCGTCGGTCCCCACATGGTGGCTTCAGTGCCCGATAGGGCCGACATCAGTTCAATCAATTTATAACTATCATTTTTTTTCTGGTCATTTTCCAAAGCTTCAATGAAATCAGTGACATTGGCTGTGGTGGAGGTAGTTTTATTTTTAGACATGATGCTTTTATGATAGACGTATTTGATACTAAGATAATAGTGTCTGTACACATACCACTAAAAGTAAAAATTTACAGTGATATAAAACGACTGACCCGATTACGTTTCCAGCTTTGAGTTGAAGCTTTATGCAATTGAGACAATGGCAGCTATGGAAAACGGTTTGAAAAGGTTCATGTTGTTGCCAGTATATAGTTGCCTACTGCGTCGATCCATGTTTCAAAACTGAAGTTATGGTTTATCATCTGGCTTCTCCATGCAGCTGAGTGATACGTAATTCATTCATGATGGTTGCGGCAACTTCGTCAATCGTATTCAGAATTATTTGTTCGGGCGTACCAAAGTATAATCTTCTTAGTGAAACGGGTCGGTCCTGAATTAAAATATGTATGAACATAGTTCCCACCGGCTTTTCTTCAGTCTCGCTACCACCCGGGGTAGTAAGTCCTGTAATAGCAACCTGTATATCTGAGGGGATAACGGTCCGAAGTTGCATCGCCATTTCACGGGTTACTTCAGCAGACTCCGCGGTGTATTTGTCAATCAATTCTTTCGATACATGCAGTATATCCTCCTTCACACAGGCATCATAACAAACCAATCCTCCTTTCAGAAATCCCCCTGAATGAGGAGAAAGGGCAAATTCCGAGGCTAGCCTTCCGGCGCTTGCGCTTTCTGCAAAGGCAATAGTGAGCCCGCAGTCATGTAACATTTTGGTGCAATCTAAAACAGTTGAAGATTCCATGGTGCGTTTTTGTTAGATGAAATTTGTTGAACCCCGATCAAATCCTGTGCCAGTCAGGGCAGTAAAGCGGGTATCCGGACTTCCCCTTTCCTCAGGCACAATCTTTTAAGCGGTGGGAATCCAATGTATCACACGGATTGGTAATTACAATCCTTAACACTTTGTAATATGGAAAATCAAGAATTCAAAGAAGGTGATTGGGTAAAAGAAAAGAATGGGACAACAGGAATGACTGTAGTTGAGTATATTGTAGATGGCGCCACTTCAGAACCTACCGGTGAGGTAAGATGCCGCTTCAAAAATGCAACTGGTGATGAGATTGAAGAGAATTTCTGGGCACAGGATCTCGTGACATTATAAAAAGTGGGTGTCAAAGACATCGAATTATGGAAAATTCCGGCTTCACTTCAGGTACAAATGGCACGGTTTCCGGCGTATTTTTCTCAAGGAAAGATGCAGATCGGGCCTACGATAGTTTGATTAAAAGGGGACATACGTCTGATGACATTTCAGTTTTGATGTCAGACGAAACGCTCTCGCAGTCGGAACCGATACATGCAGAACCTGACGATGAGGAGAGTGCGCTAAGCCGGGCGGCAAATGCATTTAGCGGTGTTATTATTTCAATTACCTCGATGATATCGATACCTGGCCTCGGCGTATCGATTTCGAGGAAGCTCCAACAGTTGCTGCCAAAAGATTACATCAATACCCAAAAGTCCGACGCAATACGAAGTTCCGGTGTTGCCGAGCAGCATATTCCTGCTTATGACGAGCATATGCAGGAAGGTGGGATTATCATTAGTGTGGACCCGCGGAACCAGGAAGAAAAGAGAGAAATTGTCAGGGATTTTCGCGCCTTTAACGGCACGGATATCCTTGGCAGTGATGGTTATGCGGAACTTGATTAGCCAGGCTTAAAAAGACCAAATTCCATTATTCTTTATATCTAAGATACTCATAGCTTTTGGCAAGTTCCTTATTAATCTGAGAGTCTAATTCGATTAGTTTGTCGAGATGATCCGACAGGATAGCGTCATCGTCTGCTGAAAGCAAAATTCCGGAACGGATCGCCTTATACACCCGTATCGTTTTTTGTTCCTGGTCGCGCATGATGCGGGCAATGGATAGTTTGTCAGCAGCTTGCGCAAATATTGCCGGTACTCTGTTGATTCTATCTTTTTTGCTGATGTCCCCATCAAGCAACGAACATTTGATGCCATCATACACCCACTGGATTTCCTTCTTGAACAACAAAGAGCTGATGTACCCATGGCTGTAAACCTTGCGCAAAGACCCTGCATTATCCATCGACATAGCTTGTTTGTACAATTGTTCTCTGTATAGATTAACATTCCAGAGGCGAACAATTCCATTAACAAAAGTGGGCAGATTATCCATAACTGAAAAGGTTAAAATTGAAACCAGCCATCTCTACTCCAGGCGTTTGATGTGAGTTGCAAAAAACATGCCTTTGCCAGGCGGGTAATTTGGTTTAAGCTACTGACATTTAGATATATGCCTTCAAATTAAAAAAGAGACGACGTATGTAGTTGTTCGTTTCTCTTCAACGCCTTGAAGAGCCTTCGATAGAAAGCAGATGGATGAGGAAATCTGTTCTCATTTCACCTGGAGTATCACAATTTGTGTATCGTTGCGTGCCATGGAACAAAGCGCTGGGTAGAAGGCGAAAGATCAATTCCGATTTGTGGGTATGCCAACGGACACATTGCGGGTCGTTTAGCAAGGAACAGTTTTTTTTCACTTACCGCAGCAAGTAATCGAGTTATGACAAACAAAAAATGGAATTTCATATGAAAACGATTCAAAAATACGCAGCAATGTTATCGGTAGCGGTTGTGATAACGATGGCTTCGTGCGGAAAAGATGCGGGACAAGCGAGTGGCTCAGATACGGAGACGACACCTAATGATAGTTCGGGCGCTGTAAGTAGATCCGCACTGGGGCAGGATGAGGGTAAACAAAAGACAATAAGTGGATATCCGAGCAATCAGTCTAATCTTAACAGCGATTCCATAAGCAGGCGACATGATGATAACGACGTTGTTATCGACAAGTCTGAGGATCAAAAACCTCAAAAGGATAAGCCTAACAAACATGAACACCAGTAATAGATAATCGGGTAGATGATCACGTCATCTACCCGATTCTATTTTCAGCAGTACTAGGATCTCGGCGCCAGATTTTGAATCGCGTCCCTGATTTCCATAAGCAATTTCTCCTCTTTGGTAGGAGCAGGCGGATCAGCAGGTTTCGCTGCTTCTTTTTGCCTCACGGAGTGTACTATGTTGACCAATAGAAAGACCGTCATGGAAATGATTAGAAAATTGATCACACTCTGGATAAAATTTCCATACGCGATTACAGCGCCTGCTTTCCGAGCTTCTTCCACAGATGCGATTCCCCGTGTCTGTTCATCCAACGGAATATACAGGTTGGAAAAGTTAACATTGTCGATAATTTTCCCAACTGGTGGCATGATCACATCGTTCACCAATGACTGCGTAACTGTTGTAAATGCTGCCCCGATGATAATCCCCACGGCAAGATCAAGCACATTGCCCTTGACAGCAAAATCTTTAAATTTTTGAAAAAATTTCATAACGGTGTGATGTTTGATTCTCTTGATATGCAAAGTGCATACCGGAGTACTAGTGGTCAAAAACTGTTCCTCAATCGGTGTGAGCCAATTTCCCTTTAAACTGAAGTAGAAAAATTGAGATAATTCTTTCATATGCATACATTCACTGTCCTGTTTAATAAGGATCAGGCTTAAGCTTGATCACTTCCGGGAAGATGTGGTCAAAACAACTATGCTATGAAAGCAGCAGTTTGAACTTTGCATGTATGCGTACAAGAGCAGGAACTGTACGTCTGAAATTTAACACAAACACTCACAACTAAATATTTTTAAGATGGCAAAGCAAATTTTTATCAATCTGGCAGTAAGTGATCTGCAAAAATCCTTTGACTTTTACACTGCCCTGGGTTTTGAAAATAACCCTCAGTTTTCGGACGAATCGGGCAAGTGTATGGTGTGGAGTGAGAGTATATATGTGATGCTTTTGACCCATAAGAAATTCTCGAGTTTTGCCGCAAAACCCATTGCAGATACCAAAAGCGCTGTCGCCGGGCTGTTTTCCTTGTCGTTTGATAGTCTGGATGAGGTAAATACTGTCATGAACAACGGGCTCAATGCTGGCGGGATAGAGCCGGTAGAAATGCGAGATTACGGTTTTATGCAGCAACGCACCATTGAAGACTTTGACGGACATACTTGGGAGGTGTTTTACATGGATGTCTCAAAATTCCCGACTGAATAACGCGGCAAAAACATGAGTACGGAAAGTGCCTGCCTGAAAAATGGGCATTGAAAAAAACAACCAGGTTTTCAGCCAGGCGCTGTACAACAAAGTCACATTCAAAACCCCTTACGAACTCTTACATACTTAGTCCTTGAACCTCCTTCAAAGGATAAAATGAGCTCATCACCTTGTACCTCAATATACCATGTTTCATAATAGACACAATTTACATACGCACACATAGGATGCATATTAAGTTTTTCGTTGGCAGGAGCCTTTACCTTCTGTCCATTTATAGAGAAGAATTTAGGATGACAACAGCTTGTAAATTCGCCCATCATGACTGCTCCATCCTCGCGAAAGGTATAACCTCCTCTCAGAGAGTCGGCGACCGTAACCCAGGTCTTTTTACCATTTTCTGTTTGCTCACGCTCACTCACTATCCAACTCCCTACAATAGGTTTTAGGATTGCTTCGGGATCATATTGTTTACATCCAAAGGTTATTGTCAGCAACATCAGGAACAAGGCGAACTGTTTCATGTGGGTTTCAGCTTGGTTTGTATCTATGAAGTAACATTTAAATGAGAAATAGTTGGAATAGGACGCAGGTTATTAGCTTCTGGCAGTTTAGTCGGTGGCATAGATATGTAGGTGGAGCTGCTTACAACAAATAATCGTATCAATTAGTACCTTTGCGCATGGCCAAGAAACAAACGAGCATCTCAGCATCCACTTTCGATTTTTTAAAACTTCTGAAGGAAAACAATAACAGGGAATGGTTTGGAGAGCATAAGCAAACTTATCTGGATGAGCTGGAGAAGCTGACAAATTTTGCTGATAATTTGCTCGAGTTGATGCAGTCACACGATCTGATTGATAACCCCTCGGGTAAAAAGGCGCTACACAGGATCTACCGGGATACACGTTTTTCCAAGGAGAAAATTCCCTATAAGACAAATTTTAGCGGAGGTTTTAGCAGAGCGACAAAGCAACTCCGCG
>DASYHR010000692.1:0-6048 GCA_035998385.1 Dyadobacter sp.
CAGTCTTACGATCTGTCCTTCTTCGATCGGGATCAGCTTCAGTGACTTATTGGCAATCTCACTGAAATCTCTGGATTTACCGTCAGCAGTCGAATCTGTCAAATCAACGTTTTCCCCTTCTGCAATAAAATTAGGTGCAACGGCGCGCCAGCTGTATTTTTTACCTTTAGGTAATATCAGTTTGTACTCACCGGTAAGTGGGCTCGTTGTAGCAGTTCCTACTTCTTCTCCGGTTTCCAGATCTTCATACACAATCGTAGCTTCAACAGGTTTTCCTGTTTTGGAATCAATTACTTTACCGCTGATCATCGCTACAGGATCCGGTGCAGGCACTGCGGCAATCGGAGTCTGCGTAGTGTCTCCTTCAACCACTTTTGGTCGTAAATTATAACGAACCACATCTCCTTTTCCCTCAGTATCTTTGAAAGAAACCATATAGGCATAATCACCCAGAGCAGAAATCGTGTAGTAGGCGTCATAGCCGTCTGTATTGATATTCGGTCCCAGGTTAACGGGCCGGCTCCAGCGTTTCCAGCTTTTATCAATCCTTTTACTGTAATAGATGTCGTTGCTGCCTTGTCCCCCTTTGCGATCGCTCGAAAAATACAAGGTCACACCGTCAGCAGCCAGGAAGGGAGTTGTTTCTGTAAATTCTTCACTATTAATCTCCGGACCCAGATTGAGCGGCTTACTCCATGAACCGTCTTTTTGTTTAAAACTTACATACAGGTCATCCACCTTACTATTTTTCTTCTCACTGAACGACATCACCAGCACCTTTCCATCCGTCGAAAGGTATCCGCAGTCAAACTGACCTTTGCTGATCTTCGCATAACCGGGAATGTCTATTTTGTTGGGAGCTGTCCAGCCCCGCGCCGTTTTTTTGCTCGTTGAAAAACCCCTGGTCTCATACACTCCATTTTTATAGGATCCCTTGATCAGAATCGTATTGCCGTCCGGAGTAATGCTGTAAAGGCTGTTGTAATCTTCCTTATTGAGCGGTGCAGGTAACTTGCGTGCTAAAGTCCAGTTATCGTTTTTCAGTTCCGAAAACCATATATCCTGACTTCCTTTCGTTCCATGTGTATTTTGCGGATGACTTACGCGTGAAAAATAAATCGTTTTCCCATCCGGAGAAATCGTCGGAGCAATTTCATTGTACTGTGTATTCACATTTTTACCCAAACTTTCGAGTTGGGCATGAGCGGTAGAAAAACAGGCAGAAAAAACCGTCAGAAGCAAAAAAAATCTCATTGTATAGTGCAGAATATGGAGGTGGTTTGGTTCAGTAAAATCATTACCGGATTTTACTGAACGTGATTCACCTATAACGTTTTATCAAGCGGCTTATTTTTCACAAATTCCTCCATTTTCTCCAGAAGTTCTACGGCATTATCCGAAACAAGAAGCAGCTGCCGGTAATCTATATGTAAAAACCCTTCTTCCACCATTTTGTCCAGCTGAAGGATTAGCAGATCATAGTATCCATTGACGTTTAAAATACCCACAGGACCATCAAAAATTTTTGCGCTGTGCCCAGGTAAGGATTTCAAACAATTCATCAAAAGTGCCATATCCCCCAGGCAGGGCAATCACTCCATCAGACAGGGAGACCATCTTCGCCTTGCGCTCATGCATGGTGTCTACAAAATGCAGTTCTGTTAATGTCTTTTGCGCAACTTCCAGTTTGGCTAAAAAATTAGGGATGATTCCGGTTACCGTGCCGCTATTTTCCAGCGATCCGTCGGCTACACGACCCATCAGCCCCATATTACCACCACCGTAAATCACATTGATTTTTCTATTCGCCAACTCATTCCCTAATGTATAGGCCTGCTCGGCATAGACAGGATTTTTGCCAAAACTAGAACCGCAGTAAACGACTATGGAGCGCATTGTTATTTTTTTAAACTGAATAATTGTCAATATAAATTGGCACCACCTTATTTTACTATGTTTTCAACCAGAGCATTCAAATCAATATCGCCGAAGGTTCCTGAACTCATCAGCAGCAGATTTGAATTTTCCCAACTCTGATTTTGCAGGAATGCTTCCAAATCTTCAGCCTTAGTAAATACTTCCAGATCTTCGCGTTTGAAGGCTTTTGCGATATCCTCTTCGCTTAGCGGCTCCAGTCTTTTGTGTTCAATCGTAAGTGGATTAAAATAAACCACCGCTACGTCTGCCGCATCCAGCTTGCGTCTGTACTGCTTTAAAAACTCCTTATTAAGACTGCTGAAGGTATGTAGCTCTGCTACTGCAACCAGAGTTCTGTCAGGAAACTGCTCATGTACCGCTTCAGTCGTTGCTCCTACTTTGGATGGTGCGTGTGCAAAATCGCGGTATACGTTGGTGGTATCGTTTTTCGCAAGTAGTTCCATACGTTTGGAAGCACCTTTGAAAGACTGAATAGCCGAATAGAATTCTTCATCCGTCACGCCAATACGTTCGCAAACCGCTCTGGCACCACTGATGTTCTTCATGTTATGATCACCAAACACAAGTATAGGAACTTCTCCCTGCTCAGCAGTGATCAATATGGTTTTACCATTTTCAATCTTATTGGGATGAACGTTATAAGCCACGCTTACTACATCCGTACGCTCTTTCTGTCCGATCACATCGAGCATATCATCTGTTTCGTCATACACAATCGACCCTGCTTTTGGAATAGAATCCGCCAGTAATTCAAATTGCTTCACATACGATTCCCAAGTTGGGAATACATTGAAGTGATCCCACGCAATACCGCTGATCAGCGCAATATGCGGCTGGTAGTGCATGAATTTGGGGGTATGATCCAAAGGTGATGTGAAGTATTCATCTCCCTCTATCACGATAAGCGGCGCTTCGTCGGAAAGCTTCACCATATTTTCAAATCCTTCCAGCTGCGCACCTACCAGATAATTGAACTGACGGTTTGTCGCATTGAGCACATGCAAAACCATAGAAGTAATGGTCGTTTTTCCATGGCTTCCGGCTATAACAACACGTTGTTTGTTCTGGCTCTGTTCAAAAATATATTCAGGATAGGAATAGATTTTGATCCCAAGTTCTTTGGCTTTTGCCAATTCAAGATTGTCCTGACGGGCATGCATGCCTAAGATGACAGCTTCCAGGTCACTCGTTACTTTTTCAGGAAACCAACCTGTCTTTTCAGGCAATAATTCATATTGAGTAAGACGGCTCGAAGACGGTTCATATATCTCATCGTCAGAACCGGTAACCAAAAAGCCTTTCAGATGAAGTTCGATAGCAAGATTGTGCATAACACTACCGCCAATCGATATAAAATGTATTTTACGAATATTATTAATTTGAGTCATTGCAGGTATTGAAACTGATTCGGAGCGAAGTTAGTAAGATTTGATGTTTGGGCAAATTAACAAATACCGGCTTTCACCAAAAAATTGGATACCTCTGTCGCATAGCTCTAACAGAGTACAAAAAAAGAGCCGGAAGTGAACTCCCGACTCTGAATACGATATGTTTGTTTCAAACAATAAGGTCTAAGCTCTGAATTGCTTCACAAGGTCAATACTTTCGGCCACTTTTTGCTGAATCCAGCCGTAATCCCCGCTTGCGATCACGTCTTTCGGGAACAGATTCGAACCCAATCCAACTGCGTATGCACCGGCTCCGAACCATTCGTCTATACTTTCTTTTGTAGGTTGAACACCACCTGTTACCATAATTTTGATATTCGGCATAGGTCCTTTCACAGCTTTCACAAACTTGGATCCTACCACTTCACCAGGGAAAAGTTTCACAACCTCTGCGCCTGCCTGCTGTGCGTTGTAAATTTCAGTGAGTGTCGTAATTCCCGGAATCCATGGGATATTGGCTATTGCGCAAACCTTACCTACTTCAGGATTGAGGCAGGGCGTGACAATAAAATCCGTTCCGGCGTCAATGAATTTTTGGGCAGTTTCAGCATCGTAAATAGTCCCGATTCCGAATGACAAACCTGGCAGACTTTCCTTTACATACGCCAAAAGTTCTACAAATACGTTGTAGGCATTTTCGCCACGATTGGTAAATTCAAATACGCGGGCTCCACCCCGGTAGCTTGCACTGATCACCTCTTTCGCGATTTCAACATCTGCATGGTAAAACAGAGGCAACACGCCTACTTCATTCAATAAAACCAACGTTGTTTCCTTATCCATCTTTTGTTTAGCTATGAGCGTCACGCTATATACGATCCGCTTCTTTGAAACTTTGATTTCAATATTTTATCTTTTGATTCTTCCCGAGGTTTCTCCCTGACGAATCGCTTCTACCTCTGCTTCTGTCGAGATCAAAGCATCTCCTTCTATTGTATGTTTCAAAGCAGAAGCAGCAACTCCAAACTCCAGTGCTTTCTGGTCGTCATTGAAAGAAATTAGTCCGTGGATCAAACCAGCGATAAAAGCATCACCGCCACCCACACGGTCGATAATCGGATTGATCTCAATATCAGCAGTTTCGAGCAACTCTTTTCCGTTCCAGAGTAAGGCGCGCAAAAGATTGTGGGAAGCGCTGATCGAGGTACGTTTGGTATCAACTACCTTACTCACCTGCGGATATGCCTTCTGTAAATTGACACTTGCTTCAACAAAATCGTTTCCTTCGATCCCGAAAATTTCAAGAATATTCTCTTTGTTCGCAATCACGATGTCCGTTCCGGCTGTCAGTTCAGGTAAAATATCAGATGGTTTTTTACCATATTTCCAAAGATTAGCCCGGTAAAAAATATCTCCGGACACTGTCAGACCATATTTACGTGCGGTTTTGATACCGTTTAATAAAGTATCTGCCGCTCCCTGAGAAAGCGCAGGCGTGATTCCTGCCCAGTGAAACCATTTGGCGTCTTTCAGGATTTCGTCCCAATTTATTTCTTCAGGCTCAATAGTCGCCAGAGAAGAATTGGCCCGGTCGTACACGATTTGACTTCCACGTAATGCTGCACCTGTTTCAAGGAAATAAACCGCCATACGAGGACCTCCATATATAATGTGAGAGGTATCTACACCATGTGTAGCCAGGTATTGAGACGCAGCACGACCGATCGGCGAATCCGGGAAACGCGTCACGTGAGCCGTGTCATGTCCCCAATAAGCGAGCGCTGCCGATACATTGGCTTCACCTCCGGCATAGGTTACATTCAACTGACGAGCTTGTTCAAAACGGGAGAAACCCGGTGTAGAAAGTCGCATGAGTACTTCCCCAAAAGAAATTATCTGAGCCATATTAAAAAGCTGTTGATCGCTGTTTGGCTAGCAAACCAGCCAGCAAATCATTGAATAATTGGAATATCTGTTCAAAAATAAACTAATAAATAATAAAATAGCCCTTAACATAAAGTTTTGGGCTATTTCGTTTTTCGGCATAAGTGAAGAGTACCTGATTCCTACCTTCAAAATCCGAAATAATTCTTCGCATTATTGTAAGATATATCAGATACCATCTGACCTAACCATGGGATATCTTTTGGCAACTCTCCATTTTCGACATCGTTCCCGATCAGGTTACAAAGTATTCTGCGGAAGTATTCGTGGCGTGGATAGGAGAGGAAGCTGCGCGAATCGGTCAGCATCCCGACGAAGCGGCTCAGCAGTCCCATGTTCGACAAAGCATTCATTTGTTTCTCCATTCCATCTTTCTGATCCAGAAACCACCAACCCGATCCAAACTGCATTTTGCCTGCAACAGTACCGTCGTTATAATTACCGATCATAGTAGCAATCACTTCATTATCCGACGGATTAAGATTATATAGAATCGTCTTGGCAAGCTGATTCGTCGTATCCAGTTTATTCAGAAACTTCGACAATGCCTGACCCTGGCTGTAATCACCGATAGAATCCCAGCCTGTATCAGGCCCCAATTCTCTCAGCATACGTGCATTGTTATTTCTCAAAGCACCCAGGTGAAACTGTTGTGTCCACGATTTGGCATGATCCATTTTGGCAAGATCATATAGCAACACGGACTTAAACGCGAGGCTCTGTTCTGCACTTGGCTGCTCACCTTTTATTGCTGATGCAAATGCTTGTTTAGCAGCAT
>DASYHR010000864.1:0-3288 GCA_035998385.1 Dyadobacter sp.
CCGCACCCAAATCGGGGATCACGATCAATGTCAGCTCGTACTACAATTTCTCAGACAACGACTATTGGATGAGGAATAATCCCAAAGCAAATGTAAAACTACAAGTCATTGAGGATGGAAAGTTTGTCGTGAAAGACCGCCTCAGACGGTTTCATGACGGTTTCGAATCTTATATGGGTCAGGTTGAAGTGGGGATATCCAACAAGAAATGGGCCGATGTTTTTGTACTAGGTCTGACACATACCAATACTTACAAAGAACGCCAAACCGGGGCTACTCAAGACAAGGTAATCGGCGAAATGACTAACAGAAGCCACAATACAGTGCCTTCTCTCCGCTATCGCAAGGATGATCTATTCGTGAAAGGGCTGGCTCTGAGAGCTTTCGCCAATATCTCAAACGATAAATCAGTCGTAACTGACACAAGTTCAAGAACCTGGTACCAATGGAATGGCATTCCGGATCGTGTCAATCAAACTAGCGGTGAGCTCAGCGTAAACAAGTCTATCACACACCTTACCGGAGGTAATGCCCTTGCTCAATTGAACCTGAACTATGCTTTAACGCCTAACCATATGTTCAACCTGAACTATAACTACAATGCCTCTTACCGGGAGAGCTATAATGAGATTGATCCCTATAACCACTCCTACGACCGCTCTAATCGTCTGAACAAAAAGATTCTTGGTTTCACGTATCAGCAGGATTTTTTCAATTCAAGATTATCAAACAGCTTCTTTGTTAAACACTTCGGCTTTTCAGGAAAGGTAGTCGGAGCAGATAGTTCAGTATCCAACCAAAACTCCAGCTACTGGGGGTATGGCGGGGCTTCCAGATTCAAGCTCACAGAAGGCTCAGGTGTTAAGGCGTCGTACGAATACGCGCTTCGCTTACCGGGCTTGATCGAATTGTATGGTAATGCTGAAGAGGTCATTGGCAATGCCAACCTGCAACCGGAGAATAGTAATAACTATAACCTCGGTGTGTTTTTCACCAAACGGGTCAATAACCATACGTTCTTTGCAGAGGCTTCAGCTTTTTATCGTAATACTAAAAATTACATCTATTCCATGCCCGCACTTAGCTCGGCCGGAGGCGATTTCTCTATGTACTATAATGCAGGAGGCATCAAAATCAACGGATTTGAGGCTGATTTAAGATACGAATATTACCGCTTACTAAGCTTCTCAGTAAATATGAGTTACATGAATGCTGTAGACCGTGAGCGTTATGTACGTGGGACCAACCGCGAGAAAATCACTTATCTGAGCCGGATCCCCAATCAACCATGGCTTTATGGCAGCACCGACTTCAACATCGGGAAAAGTGATTTGTTTGGAAAAGGCACCCGTCTGCAATTCAACTGGTTCACGCAGTTTATCAACAGCTACTCGCTCAGCTGGTCGAAACTCGGCAATAAATCGACGAAAGATTATATACCGGTCCAATTTATTCAGAATGTCGGAATCACGTATTCTTTGAAGTCGGGCCGCTACAACATCACACTCGAAAGCCGTAACCTGACCGATCAGATCGCGTACGACAACTTCAAACTACAAAAACCTGGGCGTTCCTTTTCTCTGAAACTGCGCTACGTACTCTCTGCT
The DNA here is from genome assembly GCA_035998385.1 of Dyadobacter sp. Taxonomy (GTDB): domain Bacteria; phylum Bacteroidota; class Bacteroidia; order Cytophagales; family Spirosomataceae; genus Dyadobacter. The sequence goes on from DASYHR010000864.1 coordinate 1,608, forward strand.
TACAATCTTTTTAATTATTAATCAATTTTAAATATATGTACAATTCACTTAAACAATGGGTTTCGATCCTGAGCGTATGCTCGTCCCTATTTCTATTCTCTTGTAGCGACAAGGATGAAAACGGAACTGTCGCACCTACAACTCCGGGAGAGTATGCTGTTATTTTCACCGCAGATAACGGCAATTCATACATGCTCAACGCATCATCGCTGACAGAGGGAAGTATATCTGCTGTTGGCCAAGGAACAGATGTAACCAGCATTTTCACTTGGGAGGAAAACATCATCCAGAAAGGTCGTGACTTCTACCACCTGGACCCGAACGCAGGTAAATTCGGTAAATACCGCTTTGAAAACGATGTGCTTTCCACTGTATCAGAAATCGTATTTACTGCTTTTCCAAGCCCATACCTGGGATGGCACGTATGGTTGGATGAAAATCAGGTGATGTTCGGACCAAGAAGCTCCAACTTGTATGCAATCGTCAATACCTCAACCATGACGGTTGTAAAGACAGGCGAATTTGAAAAAACAGGCATTCCTGCTGATCACAGCAGAAGAATTTTCTCTGCTATTCCAAAAGGTAACAAACTGTTGATCGGTTATGGTTTGTACAACGAGGCGACCAAGGTTCACTACGATTCATCGTACATGGCTGTGATGGATTTTCCAACTCTGACCAACCTGACGGTGACCAGCAAAGACGGCCGTTCTGCTCCGATTGGCGCGTTGCGTAACGGATACTTCAGCCAGTTTAGCGAAGGTGGAAATACATATGTGTTGACCCATCCTATCGCATTGGGAGCCAACAAACCAGCAATGCCTACCGGTTTCTACCGTGTGAAAGATGGCAGCTACGAAATCGATCCGGGTTATTTCTTCAATGTATCAGCAATCCGTAATGGCGACAAACAGCTTGGTGTAGGATATCTGGGTAATGGAAAAGCACTTTTGATCAGCGCACATGATGCTGAAACCAATGTAAAAGTATGGGACGACTGGTGGTATGCTTCGATGTGGGAATACTTGGTGGTTGATGTAAACACGCAGCAGCTTGTAAAAAAACTGGATCTTCCATTTGTCCTTAACTCTCGTTCAGCGGTCGTGCACGACGGAAGCGCGTTCATTGCTGTCAACGATCCGAAAGCGGACGCGATTTATGTATGGGAATACAACAGCGAAAAAGATACTCTCACCAAAGGTCTGAAAATCGAAGGCGGTAGCGACAACACACCTACCCTTTTCAAACTGAATTAATATATGCAACAAAATCAGCAGTGCCGTTACATTATATCGTGAGCGGTATTGCTGATTTTCGTCCTTTTAAACGATTATGTTTAGCAAAATAAACGCGTGGTTACACCTTTGGCTGGGATTGTTTTCAGGCATCGTGGTCATCATTCTTAGCATTACCGGCTGTCTGCTTGTATTTCAGCAGGATATATCCGACATCATTTATCCATGGCGCAACGTAGTGCAACGCACCAGTGAAGAGCAACTGCCGCCCTCGAAAATATTCAAGGCTGTCAAGGCCTTTATACCTGAAAAAGAAATTCAAAGTATCTGGTACTACGGGCTGGACAAGTCCATTAAAGTTAATCTGAATTCAGATTCGATTTTGTATGTAAATCCATATACTGCGGAAATGCTCGCTTTCCAGGATCACGAAGATTTTTTTCATG